>LJUC01000177.1 GCA_001303695.1 Phycisphaerae bacterium SM23_30 | reverse complement strand
CAATAATCGCCGCTTCATCCGGTACCAAAGCCATAATATTTTTGCCCCAGATGGGCACGCCGGTAAAACCGGTCTGAAAACGCAATTCCCGGTTGCCGTTGCGCGAGATGATGGCATACACCCTGCCGGTGACGGCTTCCGGACGAACTTTCGTCGGAAAAGAAATCTCAAACCTAAAGCCGTCCCTATCCTGAACAGGCGTTTGAGCGGCCGCCCAACCCGCACTTAACATTACCGATAAAATAATTAACCCAGCTACAACTGAATTCTTTTTTTTCATCACTATTTTCCTTACTTATATTTCCACGTACTGGTATCAGCGCCCGCCGGGGCATTTTTCGTAATATGCTCTGTCATTAATTTGATAAGTTCCTCTCCCCGAGGCCCCCAGCAGTGGGGTTGTCGGTCCCCATATTCAACCACGCCGGCATAATAGGGTTCTTTAGTACTTTCGAGAAACCGCTCCATCAAGACCACGGCGTTGTTCAAGTAGTAGCTGTCCATATCGCCGGTATAGATGTGCAGTTTGCCGACCAGCTTGGGCCCTAACCAGGACCAGTTCTTCTGGAGATAGTAATTCAAATCGTAATTTTCTCTCCAGTATTGAGCCACCTCAGGGTCGATCTCCCCGGTCAATTTATTCCAGATTCGCTTAGGATAGCCGTCTTCTCCGATGGGGCTGTAAACCGCCTCCCAGATATCCCATTGGCCGCTGCTGCGTGATTTGTCGCCAAGGACCAGTTCATAATGGTTCTCATCTTTCATAAAAGAATTGATTTTTCCGTCGGTGGAGCGGTTGTTAGGCCGTTCTATCTTAAACCATTCAAACTCCCGGTAATAGGCGTTTTTATCCTGATAGATATTGACTATCTGGTAACAGTTGAAGTCCACCGGGTCGGAGCATAACGACCAGACGCCTCCGAAGAAGTCCGGATGAAATATCTGCAGGGCCAGCGATTCCCAGCCACCCGTGGAGCCCCCCGACAACGTACGGGCATAAGGTTCGCGAATAATGCGGAAATGCTCTTCCACGTAAGGAATTAACTCCTGCAAAAGGGCATCGCCATAGGGACCGACATTGGCTGAATTAACGGCGTAGGAATCATCATAATAGGGACATGGATGCTGAAAGGTCACCGCAATCATTCGGGGGCAATTTTCCGAAAGCCAGAACGGGGAAAAGCCGCCTCCGCCCCTGCCCCGTTGAGCTTCCGGACCCTCTTGAGGGGGGCGAAAGCCATGCGGCGAGCCTAAAGAAAAATGCCCCTGGATATAGTTGACGGGGTAATAAACATCAGGATGCTCATCATAACCTTTCGGCAGGAGAATCGTCGCCCCTAAATAAATGGGTTTGCCCCAAAAATTGGTCAGGATATTACTCTGGAACTTGAGGCGCTTGACCCATTTGGTATCCGGCGGCACATCCACCGGCGGAATAACATTAAGGCAGCGCAGCTTAACGGTCGTTGTTTCAGACGGATTAAGGTTAACTTTCCGCACCTCGCTGTAGATATTTCCCGGGGAGCGGTTCCATCTTTGCCCTTCCCATTGATCATTGTGCAGCCAGAGGGTGTGGCCGTCGGAGCGTTTAAATTCGGTATAGATATTGATAAAACCCTGCACATAATATTCTCCCGGGGGTATGTCTTTTATACTCGGCAGCGGATAACCATACACGCTTCTGTCGATGACCGCCGCGGCGCCGGGTTTTAAGGCATAGATATTCTTTCCCCAGATCGGCGCGCCCGTAACGCCGGTTTGCAGATACGGGGGGCGATTGGCGTGGCGGGAAATTATCACATAGGCCCGCCCCGTAATGGGTTGATAATGAACCTGAGAGGGAAATGATACTTCAAATTGCAGGCCGTCCCCTCCGTCGGCTCTAACTTTTTCTTCAGTTAGACCAATACCGGCAATTAATAAAGAAGTCGTGAATACTTTAATTATAGATGTTGCCGAAACCTTGCGTCTTATATTTTTTCTTTCTGGATTTAGATACTTCATTTTCTTACCCTCACAACAAATTTTGCATTATTATGATTTATCCTTGTCTTTTACGTTTACCCAGCAGGACAATGTCCCGGAGGGCTTCGGGGCTTTTGGCGGCCATCCATTTTTTCTCGAAATCGGTGTTCTCGACGATCTGGGCGATAGCCGCCAGCGACATCAGATGAAAGGGTCTCTCGTCCTTGGTACCAATGAACACGAAGACCGTATGCACTTTAGGCGCGTTTTTTCCGAAATCGATCCCTTCCCGGCAGCGGGCCAGGAGGATGTCAAAGTGTTTTTCGCCTCCGATGACGATGTGCGGAATGGCCAGAAAAGGATTCAAGACGGTGGAGCTTTCCTTTTCCCGTTCGATCAACAAATTATAAACCTGCTCCTTATTTACGTGCAGGTCTTTGGCTAGAGGTTCGGCCGCCATGGCAAAAAATTCTTCCCAGGTCACCGCCGGCGCGATATCAATTACCGGACAATCCTCAATTAGATGATCGAAACGGTCCTTGAGGATCTCATCCCGTTCATGGATGATGTCTTTCAGTTCCGTCTCCAATAAATGCGAGGTCAATTCCTGAGCGGTAATGCGTTCGATCAGGTGCAGCAGAGCATATTCTCTGGAGGCGGCTCTGCGGCCGTAAAACCAATACACTAAGAAACCCAGCACCGCCAGGCCGGAACACGTAATAAGCCCTGTCATGCCTATTTTAAAAAGCAGAACGGTGAATCCCACAAAGCCAGCTAACTGCACCCACGGATATAAGGGACAGCGAAAAGGCGGTCGGTAGTTCTGGACGCGGCTTTCCCGCAGCACCACCACTGCCAGGCAGGCGAATATATAGGTTAAAATCAGCACGCTGGAGGCGGCCTTTACCAACACAGTAATGTCGAAAAACAAAGCAGCAATGATAACGGCGCCGGTTATGAAGATGGATACATGCGGCGTTCTGAATTTATGGTTGATGCGGTTAAAAAATGCCGGCAGCATTTCGTCGCGGGCCAAAGCCAACGGATAGCGTGAAGCCGCCATGATGCCCGCATTGGCGGCGGTAATAATGGCGCAGATCGCGGCGATACCAAGAACCACCAGACCGGCTTTACCCATAAAGATCTCAGCCGCCGCCGAGAGAGGCCATTTGCTATTTTCAGGGCCTCCAAGATTAACACCCAGCACCGCTATGGTCACAAATATCACCGTTAAATATAATAACGTAATAACCAGCAGCGATAAAATCATACCTAAAGGCAAGATGCGACCAGGATTTTTCACTTCTTCAGCTAGGCTGGCTACTTTCAAAAGGCCGCCAAAAGAAACGAAAACAAAACCAGCAGCAGCCAGCATAGATCCCAAACCTTTACCTCTCATTGGTTCAAAATTTTGAGCTTTCACCGACGAACTTGATTGAAAACAAAAATAAATCAAGACCAGCAACACTCCCAGAAGCAGATACCCTTGCACCCGACCGGCCTCTTTGACGCCCACCAGATTTATCGCCAGAAATACCAAACAAATCCCCACCGCCCACACCAGCGGCGCCAGATTTATATCTATTAAGAACGTAGCAAAAGTACCGATGAATAACAACTCATAAGCGCTCTTAAGAGACAGGGACAGCCAGGTAATCAAACCATAAACCGTGCCCACCGCCGATCCCATCGAACGCATAACGTAAAAGTAAGTACCGCCGGCTTTAGGCATCGCCGAGGCCAACTCGGCCTGGCTTAATAAACCCGTCAACGCCAATATGGCCGCCAACAGGTACGACGCCAGCACTGCCGATCCCGCCAGGGCATACGCCAAGCCGGGCAGGATAAACAGCCCCGAAAGCATCGCTCCGGTGGAAATGCAAAAAACATTCATCAGATTAAGTTCTTTTTTTAATTTCATCGCCGCTTATTTAAATCAATGGTCGAATTAATCTGCGGTATCATACCGGATAACAGCAGGTTAAGTCAATATGAAACTAATTTTAATATTGCCCTGGACCATCGGAACTGATATATATGCTCATAAACTAGCCGTTATTAAGCGAGATAATCAAGTGACCAATTGGATATTAATCTGCGGATGGATACTATTTACTATCGTTGCTTTAGCGGCCTGGGCCTTTATCATCATCTCTATTTTTGAGAGACGCCGGCATCCCATAAAGATCGCAATATTGATCTTTGCACCGTTATTAATCCTGTTTGCCCTGCTGCTGGTATCGAGCATTCCCGGTCGAAATGGGATCATTTTGGTACTATTGATCTTCGCCGCCGGCGCCTTTTTACTGCTAATAATTCCCATCGGCACCAACATCGGCATCCGCATCCAAGACAATCAGCAGCGGGTGGATGAACGTAACATTATCTTTGCCCGCTTCTACCGTCTCAAACCCGGCATCCCTGAATTCGAACAATATTATCGCGACCATCCGGAAAATATCGAGTCCGATGAAAAAACCCGTTCGCTGCCCGAGCTTTCGGGGCCGGGATCAAGGTCCTACCATCCGTTGACCTCGCCTTTTTCGGCAGCCACGTTTGACGCCCTGGAAAGAATAACCCGACAGATCGACTGGCCTGCCGAATCCCTCGAGAATGCTCCGATTCAGGCGCGCCCCGAAGAGTTTACCCGTCGTATCAAGGGGTTTACATATTATTTAGGCGCTAAAAAAGTGGGTATAACCAAGCTTAATCCCGCCTATGTTTACAGTCATATCGGCCGATCACCGGGCCCGTGGGGCGAGCCCATTGATTTGAAACATGAAAACGCTATCGCTATCTGCGTAGAGATGCAGTACAAGATGGTGCGTCACGCCCCTGATAGTCCAACCATCACGGAGACGGCGTTTGAGTATTTTGAAGCCGCCAAAATCGCTATGATTTTAGCCCGCTACATTAACCTGCTGGGCTATAAAGCCCGGGCTCATCTGGACGGCAACTACCGCATCATGTGCGTACCCATCGCCGCCGACGCCGGCCTGGGTGAATTAGGCCGACTGGGGCTGCTTATCACTCCCGAATTCGGACCCCGCATACGTTTATCGGTGGTCACCACCAATCTGCCACTGGTCTATGATAGGCCGATTGTGTTCGGCGTGCAGGATTTTTGTTCTTTTTGCAAAAAGTGCGCGGAAAACTGCCCCTCGAGTTCGATATCCACCGACGAGAAGAATATTTACCGAGGCGTGGAAAAATGGCAGACGAATCAAGATACCTGCTATCGCTTTTGGCGCACCCAGGGCACTGATTGTTCTATCTGCGTGAAAGTTTGTCCCTACTCCCATCCCGCCGGCCCCCTGCACCACCTGGTGCGCCGGACCATCCGCCGTAACCGCCTCGCGCGCCGCCTCTCTCTAGCCGCCGACGACCTCTTCTATGGCCGACACCCTCAAACACAAGCCCTCCCGCCCAACTGGCATGCCTCCATCAAACCTTAATTAAATCCCCAGAAAATCTTGATCTCTTGAAATTAAAATCCAATTTCTTATTTGTTATCAATTACTTTTATTTTAAGAGTTTTTGATAAAAAAATACTTGCATTACATCCACATTTTTTGTAGAATTACAATAATGGGTGCCATTCGAAGGTCGGAGTGATAGAGATTCGAAAAAGTGCAGGAGGTACATCATGGCGGGCCGCTTCTTTCATATAAGTACTATTTTAGTAATATTTTGTGCATTTCTATGTGCTCCCAGACCCGCCGGGGCTATTGACATATTCGTCGATGACAACGCCCCTCTGGATCCCGCCCCGGGGGATCCGACCGAGAGTGATCCCAGCGAAGACGGGAGTATCTCTCACCCATTTGACGCCGTTCAGGAAGCTATCGACGCCGCCGGCACCAACGACATCGTCATCATCGCCGATGGGACTTACACCGGGGTGGGCAACCGGGACATTAGCTTTTTGGGTAAAGCCATCACGATCCGTTCCGCCAACGGCCCGGAAAACTGCATCATCGACTGCCAGGGAACCTCAACACGACCGCATCGGGGCTTCATTTTTTACAGCTCCGAAAGCAGCAATTCCATTCTCGACGGATTGACTATCACAAACGGTTATTCCGACGGCAATGGCGGCGGAATTTTCTGCCAGGAAAGCAGCCCTGCCATCCGGAACTGTATCATCCAGTCCAACCAGGCAAAAAACTTAGGCGGGGGAATTGCTTGCACCCTGAACAGCTTTCCAATTATTTTTAATTGCACCTTAACTGATAACTATTCTAAAATCAAAGGCGGAGGCATTGGCGTTTTTAAAAATTGCTACCCTATTATCAGTTACTGCACCATCACAAATAATAGCACTGAATATGGAGGAGGAGGGATACTTTGCTACGAAAGCGACATAACCATCAATCAATGCGCCATCGGCGGCAATAAGGCAGATTACGGGGGCGGAATATACTTTGATATTTCGGACGCCACGGTGATAAAAAACTGCACTATCCGTAATAATGCCGCAGAAACTTACGGGGGCGGAATCTGTCTTTATGGTTCAGACAGCTCGACGATTACCAACTGCCTTATTAACGGCAACCAGGCCGCCGCCGGGGGAGGACTATGCAACCTGAACAGCGACTCAACCATTTTGACTCATTGCACTCTGGCAGGCAATACCGCCCCTAACGGGACGGCTATAGCCTGCGACTCCATCGGGTATCCCAGCCGTCTGGAGGCTGCCAACTGTATCTTCTGGGACGGCGGCAATGAAATCTTCCAAAGCGCCAGTTCGACGGTGACGATCACCTACAGCGATGTGGAGGGCGGCTGGACCGGGCAAGGAAATATTGAAGTCGATCCCTTATTTATTAATCCATTGTCTATTGATCCGAATAACGTCGATTATCATTTAAGACTTGATTCTCCGTGTATCGACGCCGGCACCAACGATCCGCCGGCAGGATTGCCGGCTACCGATATCGAAGGAAATCCCCGTCCTATTGACGGAGACTTGGATGGAGAGGCCATTGCAGATATGGGGGCCTACGAAATCTATCCTTTCACCGGACCGGTTATTGAAGTATCAACGTGGCAGGTTGAATTTACGGCTTTTGCGGGGGAGGTGAATCCTCCCGATGAATCGATCACTATCCGTAACGGTGGATCCGGAATCCTTAACTGGCAAATCAGCCCGGATTGTTCCTGGCTGGCGGCCGATCCCTGCGAAGGCAGCTCTTGCGGGGAAATAAATGAAATAATCCTCAGCGTTGATATATCGGGACTGAGTCGGGGAATCCACCATTGCAACCTGACGATTTCCGACCCTTGTGCAGTAAATAGTCCCCAGATAGTGGATGTGAGACTGCAAATATCCATTTTAGGCGAAATTCACGTTCCGGATGAATATACGACTATCCAGTTAGCTATCAACGCGGCCCAAGACGGGGATGAAGTTATCGTGGCTGACGGCACATATACCGGCATGGGAAACCGGGACCTTGATTTTAAAGGCAAGGCTATCACCGTCCGTTCGGAAAATGGTCCTCAAGATTGCATTATCAATTGCCAGGGATCGGCCGGCGAACGTCATCGCGGTTTTTATTTTAACGGCGTCATTTATTCTTACACCGAAGCCACCGTGGACGGATTCACCATTAAAAATGGTTTCGCTTTTGAAGGCGGAGGAATATATTGTCTGAATTTTAATCCTAATATAATCAACTGCATATTCACAAACAACCGGGCCATCAGCAACGGCGGGGGTCTCTACGGCGGCGCGATCAGCAACTGCACCATCAACGGCAACCAGGCCGAGGTCAACGGCGGGGGTATCTGTGGAGGAATAATCAGCAATTGCACTATTACCAATAACCGGGCCGACGGCGACGGCGGGGGTATCAGTGGAGGCATAATCAGCAATTGCACCATCACCAATAACCGGGCCGACGGCAACGGCGGAGGTGTTTTGGGAGGAACGATCAGTGATTGCACCGTCAGCGGCAACGTTGCCGGCTTTGATGGAGGGGGCATCTACGGTGAGTCAGTAAACGTTAACAATTGCACCATCAGCGACAATGTTGCTGGTAACGAGGGAGGCGGCATTTATAGTTATTGGTCTAAGATTTACAACTGCACTATAAAAACCAATTCCGCCTTTAAGGGAGGTGGTATTCGATTTTTAGGCTATTCCGACTATCATAGAATTACCAACTGCATTATCACTGGCAATAACGCAGAATTAGGGGCAGCAATTGCCTATTACAGAACCAGTATGGACATTCCACCTATCATTAACTGCACAGTGAACGGCAACATTGCATTTAGCCAAGGGGGCGCCCTCTATTGTGATTCTTACTCTAATCCAAAAATCTATAATTGTATTTTTTGGGACAACTCCCCTCACGAAATTTATTATACTAATTACAAACCACTGATATATTACAGCGATATACAGAGAGGCTGGGAATGGCAAGGTTCAAACGGTAATATTGTTGCCGAT
>LJUC01000176.1 GCA_001303695.1 Phycisphaerae bacterium SM23_30 | reverse complement strand
AGCAAATACCGTAAGAAAAAAATGTTGTCTTTAGGCAACACGTAGTCAAACATTGAAAGGGAGTAAGATCATGGGCCGAAAAGGACAATTATATATGATGGCGATAGGGCTTTTTATCTCGCAGGTTTTTTCTACCGGAGCGGGGATGGATAGCAAGAGCGCGGGATACCAGAGACAAAGAGGTCGGAACCCAATACGAAACGGATCGTTTGAAAGGGCAACCGGAGAAGCGCCGACCGGTTGGAGCACGGCGGTGTGGGGCGGACAGGCGGAATTTGGTTATGAATCGACGGGTCTCACCGGTGAGCGCTGTGTGATGATTCAATCAGCCGGCGGGGCGGACGCAGGCTGGACTATAAGGGCGTCGGTCCAACCCATGTCTCGGTATCGTCTATCGGGATGGATTAAGACCGAAAATCTTCAACCCGGAACTGGTAGAGGGGCCTTGTTGAATCTGCACGATTTACAGCCTCAAGCGACCAAGGCGGTAAGCGGCACCAAAGATTGGACGCAGGTGGAGTTGGTGTTTGAAACGGAGATGAATGAATCAGTCCAGATTAACTGCCTGTTCGGCGGTTGGGGACAATCGACCGGCAAGGCGTGGTTTGATGATATCAGTCTGGAGTTTTTAAAAGCCCGGGAGATGGTCTTTGATCCGGAAGTGGAGATCGACGCGGCCAAGACCAGCGAACCGATTTCAAAATATATTTACGGGCAGTTTATCGAGCATCTGGGGCGGTGCATCTACGGCGGGATCTGGGCGGAGATGCTGGAGGATCGCAAGTTTTATTATCCCGTGACCGATGAGTTTCAACCGTGGAGGCAGAGGCCGGGTCGCCCAAGTAGCAGTGAGTACCCGATATTAACCGGATCGCCTTGGAAGGTGATCGGTCCGGCCGACACGGTGCAGATGGTGAAAGAAGATACCTATGTGGGCGATCATACCCCGTTGGTAAAACTGTCCGGCGAAGGCAATCCGGCGGGGATTGAACAAGGCTCTTTAGGCTTGGTGGCGGGTAAAGACTATATTGGCCGGGTGGTGTTGGCGGGCGACCCGACGGCGGCGCCGATTCGAATCAGCCTGATATGGGGCGAGGGCGCCTCGGAAAGACAGGCTATCACTATCGCTAGGATCAGCGGAGAATTTGCCAAGTATCCCGTGCAATTCAAGGCGGGCGCCAAAACTGACGGCGGGCGCCTAGAGATTGTCGGCCTGGGTAAGGGGTCGTTTCGCATCGGGACGGTTTCGCTGATGCCGACGGATAATATTCAGGGGATGCGAGCGGACACGTTGAAACTCTTGAAGGAGTTGAATTCACCAGTGTATCGTTGGCCGGGCGGGAATTTTGTCAGCGGTTATGACTGGAAGGACGGGATCGGCGATCCGGATCGTCGGCCCCCGCGGAAGAATCCGGCCTGGACGGGCGTGGAACATAATGATTTTGGTCTGCATGAGTTTATCGCCTTTTGCCGATTGCTGGATACCGAGCCCTATGTAACGGTAAATACCGGTCTGGGAACGGCCAAGATGGCAGCCCAACAGGTGGAATATTGCAATAGTTCGGCAGAGACGCCTATGGGCAAATGGCGGGCGCAGAATGGAAATCCCCAGCCCTTTAAGGTGAAATGGTGGGCGGTGGGCAATGAGATGTACGGCAACTGGCAGTTGGGAAATATGCCGCTGGCGGATTATGTAAAGAAACACAATATGGTTGTGGACGCGATGCGGGCGATTGACCCCTCGATCGTGCCCGTGGCGGTCGGGAACGTCGGTCGCTGGAGTGAGCAGATGATGACTAGTTGCGCTGATCACATGGGCCTGATCAGTGAGCATTTCTACTGTCAGGAAAGAAGCGGCTTGTTGGCTCATGTGCAGCAGATTCCCCGGCAGGTCAAACGCATCGCGGACGCCCATCGGAAATACCGCGAGACTATCGAGGAGTTGAAGGGCAAGGATATTCGCATCGCGCTGGATGAATGGAATTACTGGTATGGCCCGCATGTCTTCGGTGAATTAGGAGTGCGTTATTTCCTGAAAGACGCATTAGGAATAGCAGCCGGTTTGCATGAATATTTTCGCAACAGTGATATTATCTACATGGCCAACTACGCCCAGACGGTCAACGTGATCGGCTGCATCAAGACCAGTAAGACAGAGGCGGCCTTTGCCACGACGGGACTGGTATTGAAGTTATATCGCCGGCAATTCGGCGAAATCCCGGTGCAGGTCGGCGGGAATCTTTTGCCGCTGGACGTCTCGGCGGCCTGGTCGAATGATCGCCGGACGTTTACTATCGGAATCGTAAATCAGTCCAACGAGGCACTAGATGTTCCGTTTACCATCAAGGGGGTCAAACTGAGCGGCAAGGGCCGCCAATGGCTGATCGCCGGGACCGAAGAGATGGCCTACAACGAACCCGGACAACCGCCGAAGATTCAGATCGCAGAATCGGCGGTATCTGAGTTCGGCAATACGATTAAAGTAGCGCCCATGAGCGTAACGCTTTATGCTCTGGAGGTGAGATGAAATAGGTAATATGCGGCTTATAAGTTGCCGGGGGACGATTTGTTTTTTTGCCGGCCTGTCAATTGCCGCGGCACAAAATAGAATAAACAGATCGGCGAACGCACTTATGCAAAGCCCGGAAGGCGCTGTCTTCAGGACCAATGAGCGTTTTAAGGTCGGATTTGATCGCCAGGGTATTTTCAGTCTGCAATGTCTTCAGGATTCTTCTCAGGCCGAGCTGGTGCGTCGGAGGGCCTATTGGGCCCGGACCCAAGTGAAATATCGAATCCCAACAGGCCAATGGCAGGATTTACCGACAGACAGCCCCCAGGTCGAAAACCTGGCGGCTAAAGCCAGCGGCCCCATTGTGTACACGAACATCGATAAGGAAATACCACTCCGTCTGCGACAAAGCTATGATTTAAAAGACAACTACCTGGAATGAACCATTGATCTTCAGAATCAGACCGACACCCTTATGGAAATCGGGGATTGGGCCATCACCCTGCCTATTAACGGGCCTTCGGGGGAAGATACAGGATACATTTTCGAAAACCAGTTTGTCAAACGTCACTTTATCTCCGGGCATGGATCTTTTATTTACTTTACGGGATAAAATTATATCTGTTAAATGTAAAGTGGATGAACTTGGCAAATAGTATCGTTATTTTTACCGCCGCCAATGGGGCGGAAAAACTGCCTTTCTTTCCTTCATATTGAAATTTTATAGGGCCAAAATTTTCTAATGGTCGAATAAATTCAATATAGCGCAAAAATTTACGGTACGGGGATCATCGTTTTCAGAACATCATACAACGTGTAATCAGTGATACCCTTCCAATGTTCAAACGCCAATACTTGCCTGATACGTAGGGCAGTTTCCAGCGAAGAGATGCCTTCCTCATAAAAGTAAACCGGAAATTTTTCAATTTCCGGTAGGGTAACTTTGGCTCTTTGCTCGAAAGCTGAGAACCAGTCGGGATTTCCGTTGATACGATTTGCTTCCATTAATGATTCAATTTCTGCTACATTCTTATCCATATCTATTACCGTCATTTTATTACTACGGAAAAATACATCGAGATTTGGGCCAAATCGTTCCTGGCCATCAAAAAGTCGATTAACCACCGCAGCATGGGTTGTTTTTGCAAGATCCTGCCTAATGTGCATGTAAAAAAACGGAATCGCCTTGATTGCTCTTTCGAATGAGAGAAGGTCTAAAATTCCTCACTCTCTTTCAAGAAGAAAGAGCCAATGACCACCGGGTGCATTCTTTTGGGGATGGCAGAGTAAGAATTTTCGAACTTCAATGATTTTGCTTCATGCTCATAAAGCCAAACCCATCGGTTCTTGGCAGGGTCGAAATCCGTGCAACGTAATTTCTTAAGGCAACCAACAAATCGCTTTTTATCGACTAATTGGTAATACAACCGTATAGGCTGAACCGGCTCTCCTGTTAGCGTTACTTGCAATTTTTTATCATCCCTCATCCCGTGCTCCTTTTCACGTGATATCTCAGCATGTAAATAGTCGTGACAATGTATCAATCAATATCTTGAAATTTCTGTTCCCCCAGGAACACGTCCACACCAACCGGCGAGGCCTTACGGTACACTTCTTCCATAGCAGAAAGGAAGTTCTCCTCTCCCCGCCAAAAGGGAAAATTTCCCAGTCGTTTGGGCAGAGCTGCAGCTATCGGCGGTATAAACACTTCGCCTGTCACAACCTCGTCGGTTAAAAGCCAGCCCCAGAATGTTTCTGGATCCGTCGGCAGCGGCACCGGCGGAGGGGCAGGCGCCTCTTTTTGTTCGGCCGCAAGTTCCGGCAATACCTTTTTACTCTGACTTTTATCTTCCCGTGTTTGCTGGCCACCCAATAAGTTAACCAGTTCTTTTTGTTCCATGCCGCGCAGCCGGAAGATCAGGAATGGGTCACGGTCGAACTCTTCGCCCAGCAGGTAATACACCGCGGCAATATGTTTACAGGGATTGGACCAGTCCGGACAGGAGCAATCCGTCTGGAGATCGCCGCGTTTGTTGGGGAAAAGCGTGAGTTTGGCGTTCTGGAATGCTTGTTCAATGTTTTCCGGCATTTCGCCGGCCAGCAGTTTGGCGGCAAACAAAGCCTGTTTTGCTAAAAGCCGGGCCAATTTCTTCCAGTCGGTCTGGGTAAGCGTCTTTACTTTAATAGCAACTTTATAAGGTTGCCGCTGGGAACCCTGTACTTTCGCGGTTACCCGGCCTTTTTCGATATCAATGGCAATAACCTGGCCCTGGCGGGCATAGGATCGGCCCCGTCCCAATCGGGCGCCGATATTAAAACTTTCCAGCACCTCAATCCATCGCTTAGCCCACCAGCTCTGGCCGAATTGTCCCCGCTTGGATTGGGCTTTAATGCCGCCTTTGGCCTGGCGGGCTCGAGTACGAGGATAATAGTTATAATATCGATACCAGGACATAATCCTTACCTCAAAATGTTATATCATTCTCCCACAGCCTCTTTTCTGAGGGCAAAAATTTCTTTTAGTTGCTCATTGGAGAGCTCCGTCAACCAACCTTCGCCGACGCCGACGACGTTTTGGGCAATTTCCTGTTTGCGTTCAATCATTTCATCAATTTTATCTTCCATGGTACCGGCACAGATAAATTTGTGAACCTGAACGTTGCGTGTCTGGCCTATCCGAAAAGCGCGATCGGTGGCCTGGTTCTCCACCGCCGGATTCCACCAGCGGTCAAAGTGAAACACATGGTTGGCTTGGGTTAGATTCAAACCGGTGCCGCCGGCCTTGAGCGACAAAACAAAGATCGGAGGCCCGTTTTCGCCCTGGAAACTTTCGATCATATGGTCGCGTTTCTTCCTCGTTACCCCGCCATGGATGAAGAGAACTTCCCGGCCAAATGTCTCTTGCAGGTATTTTTGCAGAAGCCCGCCCATCTCACTGAATTGGCTGAATAATAATGCCCGGTCGCCCACTTCGATAATTTCCTCCAGCATTTCCGTCAAGCGCGCCAACTTGCCGGATCGGCCGGGGATACTGGAATTGTCGCCCAGCAACTGCACCGGATGATTGCAGACTTGTTTGAGCTTGGAAAGGGTAGCCAATATGACGCCTTTTCGTTGAATACCTGCGGCCGATTCCATGGTCTGCTCTGCTTCCTCCAATACCGCTGCGTATAGGGAAGCCTGTTCCCTGGTTAGCGTACAGAAGACTTTCATCTCCTGTTTATCGGGCAGGTCGGAGATGATGGATTTATCGGTTTTAAGACGCCGCAGGATAAAAGGACCGGTAATGCGTCTCAACCGCTCGGCCGCTTCCGGATCGCGGCCGGCCTGAATGGGTATGAAAAAGTTGCGCTTGAACTCGGCCTGCGTGCCCAGGAAACCGGGATTCAGAAACTCCATAATCGACCACAGGTCGCCCACATTGTTTTCCACCGGGGTGCCGGTCAGGGCAATGCGGTAATCAACCTTTAGAGATCGGGCGGCCTTGGACTGCTTGGTTTCGGGATTTTTGATATTCTGGGCCTCATCCAGCACGACTCCCACCCAGGGCACTTTCTGAAGAAATTCGACGTCGCGTTGCAAAAGCGCATAACTTGATATTACCATCGCGTGCTTTTTTACCTGCTTGGTAAAGGCGGCCCCCTTTCTTCGGTCCGAGCCGTGATGGATCAGCACCGGCAAATCCGGCGTAAACCGGGAAGCTTCCTTCCGCCAGTTGTTCACCACTGACGTCGGACACACTAAAAGAACCGGACGCTTGCCGTTGGATTGCCAATCCCGCTGTATCAATACCAGGGCTTGAATCGTCTTACCCAATCCCATATCGTCAGCCAGGCAGGCTCCCAGACCCCATTGCCGCAAAAACATCAGCCAGGAATAGCCCCGCTCCTGATAGGGCCGCAGTTTTCCGCAAAAAGCGTCCGGTGCGGCAAGCTGCTCGAGTGAAATTTTACCTTCCAGTTGTTTGAGCAAATCACCGATCCATCCGGCGGCCCTCACCCCCTCGAACTCAAATCCGCCCGCGGGTTTTCCGGCGCCCAGAGACATCTGGATGATTTCCTGAACCGTTGCCTTATCAGGACCTTTCTTTTTCCAAAAATCAATAGCGGCTTGTATCTCCGCCGTGTTCATCTGCACCCACTGACCGCGAATGCGTACCAAGGGCGCCTTTAACTTCGCCAGGGCTTGTAATTCAGCCAGACTGAGATTTTTATTACCAAGGGCTATTTCCCAATCAAATTGGACCATCTTATTTAGCGAAAGCCCGCTGCCGCCCTGCATCTTGGGGCTCTGCACGTTGGCCCGCGCGGTCAACCGCATTTTCGTCCCCTTACGCGTCCACCACGCCGGCAGCATAACCCCGAAACCTGACTGCTCCAGCGTCATGGCCTTTTCCGTCAGGAACTGATAGGCATTGACCGTATCCAGATTATATCCGGCAGGTTGCGCCGTCTTAAGACTGGCGGTGATATGGGGGCAAATCCCCGCTGCCTGCCCCAGCGATGAAAGCAGATACTCCGGAACATTCGAACCATATTGTCTCAGTATCGAAACCTTACTCCCCTTAGTATTCCAGGCATCTTTCACCGGAATAAGTAAACTCGGATCATTGTACGGTTGGAGAAGATAACGTACATACCACTTTTCTGGTGATGATCGGGCCTTTTTGGTGGCGGTTGTTTCCGCTGCCTCGGGCTCCTCCAGACGGAAACACAGCCGGACCGGGGCGGCCTCTGAAATAGCGATAGCCCGACGCCATTGCTGGATTTGTTCGGCCAGTTGCAGTACCTTTTCCCGGTCATACTCCATGCAGCCATTGTGGGACCGTAATGCGTATAACCAGGCGTCATGGATACTGGCAAAGATAGGCCTCTTCCGGACAACTTTCTTGCCGATTACTGGATCGGTCGCATAACCCGATCGCACCAGATAATCAATAACCTGCGTTACGAACTGTTTAAGAATCGACTCCGGTGATTTCTCCGGCGGGGCGATTGCCTTGTCGCCGGTAACCGCCCGGACCATCGGAGGCATCTGTTGGGCCAGCTTGGTTAAAAGCTTTATGTCATTGCCGGCGAAAATCGTCTCCCACACACCACAGTATTCTGAGTCGTTTACCGCCAGGCCCGGCAAAAACTGCTGCCGCGCTAATAATGAACCGGCAAACCGCAGCGCCTCAGACCAATAAGCCAAATCAATCCCGGTGACCACACCCGCCGCCAGCGTCTGCTTGCCCCGGCAAAGGCATAAGAGTTCGACAAATTTTTCTATCGAAAGCGGGTAAGCATAAATACCCCAGGGACACAGTTTCACCTTGGCCCGGGATGCCGGTGGTTCCGCAATAAGTTTACTGGAGGGAATCGGGTTGCCCCCTTTCGTCGGCAACCAGGCCAGCAGTTTCGGGGATTTCATCGTCGATAATCTGAAATCAATCGATGTTTGTCGTAGAGATTTTTGCAGTCCTTCTTTGCCGGCATCATAGGGATATGGTTTCGTTGGTGATATTTCAGACTTCCGGTCCTGCTGCGGTGAAAAAGAAGGAATCTCTCCGGCAGGCTTTTCGCCCCAAAGAAAATAGCCGTGTTTATAATGGGCAATATGGAGAATTATCATTGGTTATCGCCATCAACATCCGTTAAGGTCCACACTATCCGGTAGGGTTATACCATAACCCTGCCAGAGCCGACATCCATGTAGCATTATAACTGACCAACTTAGTGAGACTGTAGTAACTTTACAGAATTATTGTTATGCGATTTTACGTTTTTCATGGGTAATAATGCGTTTTTTAGCTCTAATGCGATGTAAGGTGTCGGCCGTTTGGTGTTGGGACTCCCTATGGACATCCCGTTGCATATCCACCGCGATGCGTTGACGGATATGTTCACGGGTGCGTACCCGGTAGATGCTCTTTTGCATTTTGCGATGGCGACGATTGGCCCGCTCCGCCGCGTTAGAAGTCGCGGGCAGCAAAGAGTCATCCAGGAAGGTGAGCGCCTTTTCCAGGTTGGGCGCGAAAAGTTTGTTTAAGGTTTTACTCAGCGAAGCAAAGCGACCAACCCGGCGGCGTAAAGCGGCCAGTTTCTCCAAAGCGGTATCCAGGCGACAAAGCCTGGTCAAGATATTCACCGGTGATATTAGCTGCCGCTTTTTCCCCCGTCGCCTCCACCCAGTTCTGGATGGTGGCCCAGGGGACAAAGACGCGATGGTCCCGCCAGAGATGCCAGGAGGCCGAGCGATACGGCAAACCGTCCTCCACCACCAGCCGGACGGCCGTGGCCACCACCCGGTGCGTATAATGATTCTTGGGTAAGGCCAGGTCTTCCATGTCGGCATTGAAATAGCAGTTACAGTCAGGACAGCGATGTTGAGAATAGGTAACCACCAGATCCCGGGGCCGAGCTACCAGAGAATCTCCCAGGTCGTGCAGGGTCCGCCGGACCGAACGCAAGCGATAGGCGCTGCGACCGCAACATGGACACCGTCGGCGTTTATAGTTCCGGCTGCGCCGGATAATTTTCGGTGGTGGCAAATCCTCCACACGGGTGATTCCCTCGGTTACGTCGGCAAGATAGTTTCCAGGTCCAGCCATGGCGATAGCCTCCTACATAGATTCCTATAGGTAACTATCGAAAAACCAGGCCGAAAAATCTTAAAAATACTCTGTAAAGTTACTACAGTCTCGATTTTTTTAGATTTTAGTACGGCGACGTCAATCGTTGCTTTTGTAAGTTATTTAATTTTTATTATTTCCTCAACCGTCAGGCCCTGTCGGTGAAATTTGATCAATTCCGAGCGAGTGTAATTTTTCCGCCCGGGACCGAGTAACCCGAGCATGAATTCAACCGGAACATTATAGCGTTTGAGGTTGATCAGGTCCTCGATGTCAAACTTATATCCCGCTTTAAGCAGGGGAACGGCATATTCGGGCCCGACCTTGCCCTCACTCAGCGTGATCAGGTCTCTGAGCCTATATCGCAGGCCCGCTTCGGCAAAATCCCGGGCGTGGTCCGCCTGGACGCCGTTTTTTTTCGCCTCAATCATTTCGCCGATGAAAAAATCATAGCCCGCCTCACGAAAAGCGACAAAATCCGCCGCCGTTAAATCGTACCGGTTGATCGTTTCCAACTCTTTTACAGTGAATTTATAACCGGCGTCGTGGAAGGACTTGCTGAATTCCGCCTTGATCTTGGCGGCTTTGGCCTTGAACATATCGGAAAGACTGTAGCCGGCTTTTTGGTAAGTGGAAAATTCTTTCGGAGTTAATTTATACTGGTTGATGCTTTTCAACTCTTCCACCGACAATTCATACCCCGCCTCTTTGATCATTTTGGCATATTTCACATCTACCCGATAAATTTTTTTCCCGCTCAGGCTGATCAGGTCGCTCAGACTGTAATTACAGCCGGCTTCGGTAAAGGTGCCGGCATTGGCCGCCGTGATTTTATAACCTTGAGCCCTGAACATATCTTCTATGGAAAGGTCATAGCCCGCATCTCTAAAAGCCGCAAAATCCGCCGCCGTTAACTTGTTCCGGTTAATAGAATACAATTCTTTGATGGAAAAATTATACCCCGCTTCTTTGAATGATCTGGCGTAGGCGGCGCTGATATTATATTTTTTGGCATCGACCATGTCCTTGAGTTCGTAGCCGTCATTTCTAAACATGACAAATTCATCGGCCCTTATCTTATATCTCTGCGTCTGGATCAACTGATCGACGGAAAATTTATAGCCGCCCTCTTTGATCAACGCCGCGTAATCAGAGGACAATCGATCGACGTCGGATCGGCTTAATTTAATCAGATCGTCCAGGCTGTAATTACAGCCGGCCTCGGTGAAAGTCCCGGCGTTTTCCGCCTGCAGGCGATAATTCTTGACCCGGATTATATCGTCGATGGAAAAGTTATAACCGACGTCCCTAAAAGCCGCAAAATCCGCCGCCGTAAAATTATTCCGCGTAATCGTACGCA
>LJUC01000175.1 GCA_001303695.1 Phycisphaerae bacterium SM23_30 | reverse complement strand
CCTGATCCCAGAGTTCGTCCCGGGCTGGGGGCGGAGCTGCTTTGCGGATCTTAGCCTCCGGTCCCAGCAGGGGATAGTCCACGTTCAGGAAAAACAGCGCCCCGTAACCCTGCAAATACATGCTCTGGGGCGGTCTCTTCGTTCCCGTCCGGGAAGGCGATAATCCGCTCAAAATATAAAATTCCGCCGCCCCGAAGGGACTCTCGCCTCCTTTGACGATCAATCCCGCCTGCTGGAGCTTCCTTTCGAATATCCGCCGCATGATCTCCATGTTTTCCACCGTCGTTCCCAACTGCTCCGCCGTCATCGGTCCCTCCACCGGTATCACCAGCACCTCACTGTCGGCCGCCCGCCGCGCCCGGGGGGTAGCAGCAGGTATAGCCCATGACGACGTCGTCGTTTCCACTTTGGGCATCGGCGGCCTGTTTTGTTGGGTCAGGGCCAATTGCCGGGCTGCCCGTTGTTGTATCGCTTGCTCTTGTGTCACCCGTACTCTATCCAGTAAACTCTGCTCCAGCTCCGCCTGTTGTTGCTCTGCCGCTTTTTTAATCGCCAGGCTTTTTTGCAGCGTATCCATTTCCGCTAAATATTTATTTCGTGCCTGTGCTTTTTGGGCCTCCTCTTGTGCTTGTTTCTGGCGCAGCTCATCCAGCAAGTTCAATATCTCCCGGGCCTTCTTTTCATCCTCCCCCGCGCGGGCCTCGGCCAGCGCCGCCAATAACGCATCTTTCTTTTGCTGATATTCTTCTTGCTCTTTTTTCTCTTTCTGGGCCTGTTCCGCCAAAATAAAATTTAAGGCCTTCATATAATCCCGATTTGCTTCATCCTCCGCGCGTACCTGGATACTTAGTGCTTTTAATATGGCTTCTAATTGTTTAATCTCATCCTCGAGCGCCGCCCGTTTTTCCTTCTGCGCGGACGTCTTCTCTAATTTGTCCAGTTCCGCCTTCAATTTTTCCAGTTGTTCCTCTATTTTCGTATGTTTTTGCTGCTGCTCGTACCGAAATTTGGCGACCATCGCTTTTTGATCCTGTTCCAGTCTTGTCTCTATGCGGTCGGCCTTTTCATCGCCCTCGATCCTTACTCTGCGTATTTGCTCCGGCCTGACGGTGCATCCCACCGCGAAAGCTCTTTCTTTGCTGTCTTTGCCGAAGATGACAACTTCGACAATCTCTTGTCCTGGGCGGGCTATATCCGTACCGCCTTCAAGAGACTGGGTGACATAAATATCAGGAATCCCCCTTTCTTTTTCGCTGACCGGGGCGATTATTTTCAGACCGTCGGTCGTCTTTAGTTCATCGAATATCCGGAGCCCGTCGAATTCGGCAAGTTCCTCCAGATTCTTGATTCCCCGGACCAAGGGCGAGGCCGCCAGTTGTTCTACCGGGATTCTCTTCTGCTGTCCGCTGGACAGTTCCAAGGTATAAACGACTTGATCTTCTCCGCCCTCCACCGATGCGCTGATAACCTCATCCGCCGCTCTATACAATTGAACGGTTTTTACCTGCAGTGCGTCAACCTGGTTAAATTCATCAAGATTCTGGAGCCTGCCTGCTTCCCGAATCTCCACCGCCCTGCCGATCTTGACATCATTTACCTGGTTCTGCTCCGTCTGCCCCGCCGCTAATCCGGCTAGGGCCAAAACCATTACCGCCATTAAAATTCGCCTACTCAATTTCATTTTGGTCTCCTTTCCATAAAAAACTTATGTCCTTTTAATGCTGATTAACCTGCTCATCATTATTTTTTATTACTTCCGGTTCATTATTCTTGATATCTTTGACAGTCATCAGTTTTTGGAAGCCTTCGTCCGTCTGCAGGGCCAGATGCACCAGATCGCTCCGCAGCAGGGCGTCATCATACAAACGCTGTTGCTCCAGTAGATCGAGGGTTTCCAATATCCGATAACGCTCCTGGGCCTGGGCGGCGTCGAGGGTTTGAATCAAATTCGCTAAAAGTTCATTGGTGGCGGTGTAGGCGGCGGCGAAGGTGTCGGCGGCATATTCGTTCAGGTCGGCGCGAAACTGTTCTTGCAGGTCTTCTCTCAACTGGGCCCGGCTGGCCGCCAGGATGCCCAGCCAGTCGCGGTTCAACTCGTCGGTGAGGTTCTGCCTTATCGTCGGCTCCAGAGAAGACGCCAGCGACATCTCCAGCCGCTGCTCCAGCAGGTCCATATCCGGTCCTGCCGAGGAAACCCGACCGACGACGAATCCCAGCGCCAGTATCACCAGCACCGCCGCCGCCCAACGCGCCGGGCCCCATAGCGCCCGCCGAGCACTCCTTGATCCGTTGGTCAACTTCCAGCCGTCCAGACCCCTCATCGCACTTTGCCAGGCGGCAACTTGTCGGCGGCAATCGGGGCATTGCCGCAGATGACCGCTCAGCATCTCCCGGCGATCCGGCTCGATCTCACCATACAGATATTCCATCCATTCTTCATGTTGAGGATGCATCATAAACCCTTTCATTCACTTATATTTACCTTCTTTTATGCCTGGTTTGCCGACCGAACTTTTTCCCCGCCCGCCGTCGTCTGCAGAATCCGCTCCAGGCGGTTCAAGGCCTCGGCCATCCGCGATTTAACCGTACCTTCGGCTATCTCCAGCACCTTCGCTATCTCCCGGAATTTCAGCCCTTCGTAGTGCCGCAGCACCACCACCGCGCGATAATGTTCCGGTAATTTCTGCAGCGCCCTGCGGACCAGATCGGCCTGCTCCTGACTCACCGCCGCCGACTCCGGCGACGGTTCCGCCGATTCCAGCAAGCCCTCGCCCATAGTGCCGTTGCCGTTCTCTTCGTTGAGCGATAGCTCGCCTCGTTTTCGCCGCCGACGCAGATCGTCGTAGCAGGCGTTGACCGCCACCCGCCACAGGTAAGTCGAAAAACGACCATCATGACGATACTGGCCCCGGTGCACGAATATCCGCGTAAATACCTCCTGGACAATATCTTCCGCCCGATGCCCGTCGCCCGTCAGCCGCACGCACAGCCTCTCGATCCGGCCCCGCCAGCGACGATTCAGCACCGCAAATGCCTGCGGATCGTTCTGCTTCTGCACGCGCAGCATCGCCTCCTCGTCGCTCAAGGCGAACACCTCCGCTAAGTACGAAAACAGCGATCCGCCCATCCAGCCTCCCGTGTCGCGCATCGGCCCGGCCGTTATATCCGTTTCGACCGGTCCTCACGCGCCAGTGCACTCTCAAAACACCTGTCCAACTAGTTATTTAGACGCCCCGCCCCCTTTTTTGGGTCGTAAAAATATGCCTTTTTTCCTCCTCTCCCCAGGGCCCCCAAATAATCCGGCCCCCGATGAATAAGCGGGGGATGCCGCCCCCGATCCATCTGCCTCCGGCTTGTTCTCAACCGGCCTAACCCTTTTCGCTCCTATCGTAGCCTCTTTCCGTCTTTTTATAGGTTTTTGCAGGCCGACGGGTGGCAGCCTCAAGCCCGGAGGGCTTGGGGATGGTCCTCAAAATAAATAGGGTAAGAACGACGGGCGGCAGCCTCAAAATCGACGGGTTTGCCGATGGCTGCCCTCTATCCCAATCTTCTTTATTTGTTATTCTTAATTCGGATTTCGTCGTTGATTTGTCATTAGGGTTTCGTTATTCGTCATTATCAAACCGGCCTAACCCTTTTCGCTCCTATTATAGCCTCTATCCGTTTTTTTATAGATGTTTTGCAGGCCGGCTTTTTCCTGTTTTTTCGCCAGAGAGTCGCCCACCGCCGTCACCGCCGCCAGTTCCGCCAGCGGCAGCTCGTTTTCTCGCCCGCAGCGGGGACAATTGATTTTTGACCTCTTAAAATCGGGCGGCACCTTCATCCTCAAACCGCACACGCACGCTATAAACGCGAATTGATTTACCTTCCGCATTAAATCCCCCACGTCCCGCATCTGGCGTTTTTTACTTCGTTTTTTAGCCTCTGCCGCCGACCCCTGACGAATCGGTATGACTTCGGTATCCTTCAACCCCGACGCCGGTATCAAGCCCGCCGATTTACCGACGACCTGTTCGTAGGTCTTTTGATAATCGGCAAAATTCACCCCGTGCGACATGTTCCGCAAGATCCGGATCCTCTCCTTGATGGGCGGATGCGTGCTGGAGAGAGCCGACAGCTTTTTGCCGCCCACCTCCAGCGGATTGCTGATATACATCGGGGCCGTCACCTTGTTGGCCGATTCCAGCTTTAAATTGGCCCCCGATATCTTCTCCAGTGCCGAGGCCAATCCTTCCGGATACCTTGTCAGCCGCGCCGCCGAGGCGTCCGCCAGATATTCTCTTTTACGGGATATGGCGTAATACAAAAGATACGCCAAGATCGGCGCCAGGATGGCCAGCACAATCGCCACGATCATGATAATCGCCTGGGCCTGGCCGCCCCCGCGACCGCCCGAACGGTACCTCCGCGAAGAACCCGCCCCAAACCACAGGCTCCGCAAAAACACCTGCGAAATCAGCACGATGCTGCCCAGCATAATCCCCGCGAAGGTCATGTACAAAACGTCCCGGTTCACAATATGCGACATCTCGTGCGCCACCACCCCCTGCAGCTCGTCCCGGTTTAATCGGGAAAGCAGCCCCGCCGTCACCGCGATGGCGCTGTTTTGGGGCTTCAAACCGGTGGCAAAGGCGTTCGGCGCCGGATCGGGAATAATATACACCTTGGGCATCGCCGGCAGATTGGCCGCGATCTTCATCTCCTCCACCACGTTAAAAAGCTGCGGATGCACGTCGTGCGTCACCGGTCGGGCCTTACTCACCGCCAGCATGATCGAGCCGCCCCAGGTATAACTGATCACCGACTGAATAAACCATATCAAAAGCGCTATCCCCATCCCGAAATAACCCCCGCCCCCCGGCGCCCAGATCTCCCCCACCAGATAACCCAGACCCACCAGACATGCCCCCATCGCCAAAAACAACAGCAGCGACTTCCTGCGATTGGCCCGTATCAATTCCCACATTATATACTTCTTCCGTCTAATATAAAATCATGGGGTTTATGGATTTTTTTATCCTTTTTCGTCTTGGTAAAATCTGCGTTTATCTGCGGTTTGTTTAGCTAAAACTCACTTTAGGCACCTCTTTCTCCGCCTTGTCTTCTATCTCAAAAAACTCCTCCTCTTCAAAACTAAACATCCCCGCCACGATATTGGAGGGAAACATCTGTATCTTATTATTATAGAACAGCACCTGGTCGTTATAACCCTGCCGGGCAAAGGCGATCTTGTTTTCCGTGGAGGTCAGCTCTTCCTGCAGGGCCAGAAAATTCTGATTCGCCTTCAGATCCGGGTAATTTTCCACCACCAGAAAAAACTTGCTCATGGCCCCCGAAAGCGCCGTCTCCGCCTTTGACTTGTCCCCTACCGTCTCGGCCCCCATCGCCTTGCTCCGCGCCTGGGTAATACTGTCCAGCGTCTGGCGCTCATGTTTCATGTAACCCTTGGCCGTCTCCACCAGGTTCGGTATCAGGTCATGCCGCCGCTTCAACTGCACGTCGATCTGCGAGAAGGCGTTTTTCACCTGATTCCGCAGCCGCACCAGCCCATTATAATACCCGATAAAAACCAGAACGATCAACCCGATCGCCCCCAGAACTATAATAACCGGCCACATAAATTATCTCCTTTCGTCTGATCGTAATGACTCCTGCAAAATTAAAGTCTGAAAAGAAAAAATGAAAAACCAATTTTTCCTTTTCCCGGTATGCCTGACTTCAATTTTGCAGGAACCTTCTGATCTTAGGGTGGGGCCGGGCCCCACGTGCCTGGATGACCGCCGCCCGCCGGCGGTCAGCTCTTATTTTGCTTGGCGAACATATCCTTCAAAAGATCCAAAACCCGATTATCCGTCTCTCCGCCCGCCTGGGCCAGGACGGCCTCCAGCTCCCCCCCGTCAAACCAGAGGCCGTGATCCCTTTTACATTTATCCACGCGTATCTTCTCCGTCCCCCCGCCCAAAACCTTCGCCATCTTCCGGGAGCATATCGGACACCTCCTGCTTTTCTCCTTCGTCTTGTGATCCGCCTGAAAGGTCGCCCAAAACCCCGCCGCCGCCTCCTCCAGCAAAAGCTCCAGTTCCCCCTCGTCCAGCCAGATCCCCCCGCAACCCGGACAGTAGTCGATCTCCACCTCCTCCAGCTCCAACACAATCATCGCCTCTTTACACGCCGGACAGTCCATCTAATTCTCCCTGTAACCCGACTCCGGTCGGCTGATCAGCCTGTCTTTAACCGCCGTCCGCACTGTTTACAAACCTTCCCTCTACGGTAGTCGCATCTCTTCCATAATTATTTCCCTCCCCCCGCCTTTTATCGCCTCGTTATCCCAACGCACCGGAATTCAACTTTCGCCGTTTGTTATTCGTCACTGCCTGATCCCCAGCCGGTCCAGTATAAACGCATATTCAAACGCAATATCCTTCAAATAATCATACCGCCCCGACGCCCCCCCATGGCCCGCCCCCATATTCGTCTTCAACAGCAGCAGATTATCGTCCGTCTTCAGCGCCCGCAGCCTCGCCGTCCACTTGGCCGGCTCCCAGTACGGCACCCGCGGATCATTAAGACCCGCCGTGATCAACAGGTTCGGATAGTCCTTCGCCTCCACGTTGTCATACGGCGAGTAGGTCATCATATAATCGTAGTATTTCTTCTGGCGGGGGTTGCCCCATTCTTCATATTCAATCACCGTCAAGGGTATCGACGCATCCAGCATCGTATTGACCACGTCCACAAACGGCACCTTCGCCACCGCCGCCTGGAAAAGCTCCCCCCGCATATTTAACGCCGCCCCTATCAGCAGACCCCCGGCGCTGCCCCCCATAATCGCCAGCTTCTCGCGGGAAGTATATCTTTGCTCGATCAAATGTTCGGCGCAGGCGATAAAATCGGTGAAGGTGTTCCGCTTCTGCAACAGCTTGCCCTGATCGTACCACGTCCGGCCCATTTCCCCCCCGCCCCGAATATGCGCGATCGCATAAATAAATCCCCGATCCAGCAGACTCAACCGGTTCGCTGAAAAACTCGGCTCCCGACTCGCCCCGTAAGAACCGTAACCGTACAATAACAAGGGATTATTCCCGTTGCGCATCATACCGCTTTTATAGACCAGAGATATGGGTATGGCCGTCCCGTCCGCCGCCGGGGCCGTAATCCGCTCACTGGTGTAATTCTCCATCTCGTAACCGCTCGGTATTTCATCCTGCTTTTTCAACTCCCGCGACATATCGTCCATATGGTAATCATAAACCGACCTCGGCGTCACCAGCGAGGTGTAATGGAACCGCAAGAGCACGCCCTCATAATTCGGATTCTCTCCCGGCGATACCGTATAAACCGCCTCGTCAAATTCCACATAATGATGATGACTCAGCGGCAGGTTCATTATCCGGATTTGCTTGATCCCCCGGGACCGTTCATACAACACCAGGTGACGGGCGAAAGCCTCCATCCCCTCGATCATCACGTCGTCTTGATGATCCAGAAAATCCACCCAGTTTTCTTTCGACGGATCGGCCGCCGGCGCCTCCGCCAGCATGAAATTCGGCGCCTCTTCGTTGGTGCGAATATAAAACTTATCCCCGCTGTGAACCACGTAGTATTCCACCTGATGCTGTCGCGGATGAATCATTTTGAACTGTCCCGTCGGCTCGTCCGCCCGTAAATAGCGCACCTCCGTGGTGGTGTTGCTCGCCAGCGTAATAAACAAATATTGTCGGCTCTTGCTCTTCGATAGCCGCAGATTAAACGCCTGATCTTCCTCGTGATACACCGGCGCATCTTCCTTCGGATCGCCGCCCAGCTTATGCCGATACAGCATATAAGGACGCCGGGCCTCGTCCCGCGTGTTGTAAAACAGCGTCTCGTTGTCGTTGGCCCACTCCAGCCCCGTCGCCGCCCCCTTTAATTCGTCAGGCAATAATTCCCCCCTCGTCAAATCCTTCACGTAAATCGTGAAAACCTCCGAACCGTCGGTATCGACCGCATACGCCAGCAGGTTATGATCGCCGCTGACCTTAAACGCCCCCAGGCGAAAATAATCCCGCCCCGCCGCCAGCTCATTCTCATCCAGCACGATCTCCTCCTTGGCCTCCAGGTCGCCTTTCTTGCGGCAGTGAATCACGTACTGCTTGCCCTTTTCCGTCCGCCTGTAATAGTAATAATCGTCGATTCTCACCGGCGCCGTTTCGTCATCCTCCTTGATCCGGCCCACCATCTCCTCCTCCAACCGCCGCTGCAGACCCAGCGTGTGTTCCATCTTGATCCGCGTGTAGCGGTTCTCCGCCTGCAGATATTCCTTTATCTCGGCAAAGGCCTCCGCCTTGTCCCTCTCCCGCAGCCAGTAGTAATCGTCAATCCGCTTTTCCCCGTGAATCGTCGTTTCCTGCGCCTCTATCTTCGCCGCCGGCGCCTCCGCCGACGCTACCTCCGCCTCCAAACCCATCAATCCCAATCCCACCGCCCCCAATATCCCCACCATCATCACTCTACCATATAACATCTCTCTTCCTCTCGATTAACTGCTTTTCTGAGCGCCGCCAGGAACCTCGTTCTGGATTTTGCTTTAACATACTCGATTCCCCCCTCAGCGCCAAGACTTCTTATCAATTTAACGTTGCGACCTTCTTTCTTTACCGTCATTGACACCCCGGAGAATTCATTATATATATTAAAACCATGTTATATTTGAAATTTCGGCATACGTTATTCTAACCGTACCGCCGCCCTCTCGGCGGCCTCATTCGATAATAACCGACAGACACGTTATGAAAATAATCTTTTCGATAACCTCATTCCTGGGCGCATTGATACTTTTTGCCGGCTGCTCCCAATCTCTTAGACCCGAACCTGCCGATCTGGTTCTCCTGCACGGCAAAATCATCACCATGGACCCCGCCCGGCCCCGGGCCCGGGCCCTCGCCGCCCGCGGCGACACCCTCGTCGCCGTCGGCAGCGATCATCAGATCGAACCATACATCGGCCCCCGCACCCGGGTCATCGACCTCAATGGTCAACTCGCCCTGCCCGGCCTTATCGACTGTCACGGCCACTTTATGAGTCTGGGCGAATCTCTCATGGGTATCGACCTCCGGCCGGCCCGCACCTGGGACGAAATCGTCGCTCTCGTCGCCCACGCCGCCCAAAACGCCGAGCCCGGCGCGTGGATCGTCGGCCGCGGCTGGCACCAGGATAAATGGGACCGCCCCCCCGCCCCCGGCTTTCAGGGCCTGCCCCTTCACCATTCCCTCTCCGCCGTCAGCCGCCAAAATCCCGTCATGCTCATCCACGTCAGCGGACACGCCGTCTTTGTCAACGAATATCTCCTCAAACTGCTCGGCTTCCATCGCGATACCCCCAACCCCCCCGGCGGGGAAATCGTCCGCGATCCAAACGGCCAGCCCACCGGCATGCTCCGCGAAACCGCCCAGCAACCCGCCCGCGACGCCCTGGCCCAATATAAGGCCCGGCGGCCCCCCCACCTCATCGAGGCCGAGTTCCGCCGCCAGGTCGAACTCGCCGCCGTCGAGGCCCTCTCCAATGGCATCACTACCTTCCATGATATGGGCGAATCCTTCGAAACCATCGATATGCTCAAAAAGTTGGCCCATGAAGGCGGCCTCCCCTTGCGCCTCTACGTCTGCGTCCAGGAGCCCGCCTCCGTCATGGAA
>LJUC01000016.1 GCA_001303695.1 Phycisphaerae bacterium SM23_30 | reverse complement strand
TGCATTAATCCCAGGGCGTTGCCCTGGGCTGTTATATTTGGCCCTTACAGGGCCTAACAATTCCTACATAACGTTGTAGTATTAAGAATCAAGGGGAAAATTTGATAGTAATAAAGAAGTTTTTACAAAAGGGGCATGGTGAGTTTGGGGGGCAGATTTTTCAGGTTCCTGCAAAATTCAAGTCAGTTATACCTTTTTAATTAAGGGGGTTATCCGGTTGAGGGGTATTATTTTCGGGTTGGATTTTTCGGAAGCCGAAGGCGGCGGCGGCCAGGCCGAGGGCGGACAGGGCGACGAGGATCATTCCAGAAGAACCAAACGAGTTAGACTCAAACTGATAAAAATACAAGCCGATGACGGGTGCCAGGAGGCCCCGGAGGCCGGTGAGGCCGATATGGGCGCCCATATATAACGAATCCTGCTCCGGGGGAGCGAACTGCATGTGTCCGAGGCGCCAGGCCAACTTGGTACCTCCCATGGCCAGGCCGGTAATAACACGGCTGAGGAAAACGATCGAGATGCTGTGGCAGTATATGCCGGCGACGAGGACCAATCGGCTGAAGGCATATGTCAGAGCCGAATAAAAGCGGATGGTGAAGATATTACGGCGGTCGAAATAACGGGCCCAGAGCAGACTGGCCAGAGCGGTTACAAAGAGGGGAATGGCGGTCAAGGCGGCGGCGCCTTCGATCCAGTTGCTGTCAAAGACGTCAATCATAATCGCCGCCAGGACGCCCATATCAATCAGCATGGTGGAAAAGCCGTTGAGCATCTGCCAGGTCATGTATTTTCGGAAAGCGGGATTCTGTCTGAGCACGGTTAAACCGGCCAAGGGTTTAACTTTATTTATTTTATTATCATCAACGGCGCGTAATTGGATCTGCTCGCGTCGGAGGCGGATGCGGCTGAACAAGTAAGCGGCGAGGAGGGCACAGAGGCCGCTGATGAGATACATAGCCTGGAAAGGGAGGTGGAGATAGTCCATAAAACCGGTATAGATTAAGATCACCAAAAAGCTGCCGATGGAGAGACACACTTCGATGAGGACGACGATTTTTCCGCGATGCCGGAAGGGATAGTTGGCGCGCCAAATGGCGGTGCGCATGGTGAAGACCAAGGCCATGCCTATCTGGGCCAAGAGAATCTGGCCAAAAAAGATATATACCCCTGCGGAGTAATTTTCCGAGGGCGTATTCTGCCGGGTGCCGTTTTGGATGGAATTAGGGGAGTCAGGGGCAGGGGTGAGGATAATGGTCAAAAGGACCGCGGCGATGCCCACCAGCACGACCGCCAGGACGGTCATTTTTCGGGTGCGCTGGAAGAAGCCGGTTAGAGGCCCGGCGATGAGAAATCCCAAGAAGATGCAGGGCATGAAGATTTTGAGCTGGTCGATGGACATTTTCAAGGCCTTGAGACCGACGAAGCCGCAAAACTGCAGATGGAGGACGCCCATGAGGGCGGTCAAGGGGATGGTAGCGAGGAACTCCCGGCGGAGGCTGATACGGGTGAATCGGGAAAGGCCGTCCCACCAACTCCACAGGCCAGAGAAGGGATGATATGATAAGTCGGCTCTTTGGTCTGGAGGCGACATTATTTAATGGTTTCGACGGGCAAGCGTCGAGGGGTGAGATAACTGGGCCGATCCATGAGCAATATGGCGTCAATATCAGCATTAAGCATGAGGCGATTAAGCTCAACGATCCTGCTGTATCTTTGTTGGGATTGCTGGGGGGTTTCGGTTAGGGTCTGACATCCAATCAGCACGGCGGCCAAGCCAAGCAAAATAACGGCAAGTAGGACTCTAAACATGTTTTTTACCTCAAAATTCACTATTATCAACTCTGGTGGTTTGTCTGCGTCCCCTCACAGTGGGCCCGTCAGGCCTGTTGCGGGTAGTAAATTCCCGTTAATTAACTACTTATTAATTTTAACCTTGTTTTTTGATTCTGTCAACGGATAAACCAATGATTTTTGAGGGGGGGGATATTTTTCAAATTCATCTAAGTATATTATTTAACATTATTTAGGGGGGTGGAGCATAATTTGAGGGGTGGCGGCGGCGATTTTAGCGAGCCATTGGGCCAAATCGGCGTAATAGTAAACGGCGTGGAATTTTTCGTGGAGCCGACGGAGGAGCAGGAGGGCCTGTTCGGTGATTTCATTCTGGAAGGCGGGGTCGAGGTCTTTACAATAAAAGATACGGCAGCTAGCGGGCCTATAGGGTCGCATTCGACAGGTGTGATTTTGTTGAAAGGGGCATCTGCCGTTAACCATCGGCATTAACGCGGGGCTGTCGGCGTCAGTTAGCTGAGGATAGAGTCCCTGGAGGAAGTACAACATTTCGAGGGTGGTGGCGTAGAGCCGATGACCAAAGCGGTCGAAATCACAGCAGCGGCCGCAATTTTCACACGAGGCGCCGACGGCCTCCAGGCGCAGATCAATTTCCCGGTAAATGCGGTGGACGGCCTGAATGCAGTCGAGATGGCGGAGGTTGTTTATAATCCATTTTACCGCGGTTTCATCCAGGTTAAAGGTTGGAGATGGCCGGGAGAGGTCGCCGGAGCGAATCGCTTCGATTTGCTGGTAATCGTACCAGCGGCCCCGGTCCATTCCCGGGCAATGGGCGGCGGCCCGCCGCCAGGCGGAAGGAGAGCGGAGGTTTTCCTTCCAGAAAGGCCAGGTGCGACATTGTAGAGGTCGGACCGGATACACCAAACAAGTACCGGTGTGGTCAGGGTTACGAGTGAGGAAGATACAGTCTTTGGTGGGTTGTTTTTCGATGAGGCTGTAGCGCAGGCGGACGCGGCGGAGATATTTTTGTTTGAGCTGGTCTGTGGTTATTTTGAGGAAATGGGCGAGGGCCGTGATTTCCGGGTTACTGATCCAAACATAACCTTCCTGGGGACCGGCACAGCAATTGCCGCACTGGAGGCATTTGAAGGCCAGGCCGGCGCGGTACCAAGGGTTTTTGTTTGGTAGATTCATAGGTTTTTAAAGGACAAACATCCCCAAGCCGGGCTTGAGGCTGCCGCCGCTGTTTATTTCCGTTTGTCAATACAGATGTCATTCTGAGTGAGTCGAAGAATCTCGTCTTAAGGAACGTTTGGGACCCTTCGCTGCGCTCAGGGTGACAATTTGGTAGGTTTTGTCAGGCGTTTTCATTTAACCGGGGGAAGTTCCTCCAATTTTTTTTGGGCATATTGGCCCAGGAATTCTTCGGGTCGGAGGAAGATGATTTTTTGCAGGAGTTCGGTGCTGCGGGAAAGTAACAGGTCGCGGTCGCCCTGATAGTCGCTGCGGCGGTATTTTTCCATGAGGGTTTGGGCCAATTCGAGCATGGCTTCGACGCCGCCGTCGCGATCCTGGTAGCGCTGGATGAGGTCTTCCAGTCGGGTAATTTTTTCTTCGGTATCCTTGAGGAGCAAGACCTGTGCCAGCTCGATATTGTCGAGGAGGGGGTCGGGCCGGGGCGAGTCGAGGGTCATTTCTTTGAGGAGGGCTTCGTAGTTGAGGTTGAATTTATCGAGCCGGACGAATTGGGCGAGTCTTTGCTGATTTTGGTCGGGTCCGGTGCGGTTTTCCGGGTTAATGAGGGTCATCAATCTTCCGATCCGCATCTGGAGGGAGGCCAATTGTTCGTTGTTGAGGGCCGGGGGCGGGGGGCTGAAGATCTGGGCGAAGAAGCCGTTGGAGAAATTTTCCCGGGCGGCGGTTTCTTTACGCCGTTGGATAAGGTCGTCGCAAAGCTGCCGGGCCTGCTGTAAGAGCCCCAGGGCCTCATCAAAGCGGAACGGCTGCAGGGCGCTGTCGGATTTTTCGGCGGCCCAGAGCCGGGCGAGCCGCCATCGCGCTTCAATACTGACGGGGGCGTCGGGGAACTGGTTTATGATTTGCTGCCATAATTTTTCCGAGTCGGGGCCAGGAATATCATAGGAAAAGCGTAAAAGGTCTTCATCACGAAGGGCCCTCAGATCGACGCTGACATCGATCAACAAGGCGCGGTAATAATAGGCGTCCGATTGGCGTTTGTCCTGGGGAGAGGAGTTGTTGATGAAGTCGTCCAGATGTTCAATGGCCTCACTTTTGGCCTGATAGAAATTGAGCACTTCCCGGGAGGCGGGGGTGGAATAATCGATGCCGACGGGAAACTCCATGCGGGTCATGAGGAAGGCCTGGCGCCAATTTCGGCGGATTTGCTCTTTGACAATTTCTTCTTCCAGGTAGGATTCTTTTTTTAATCTCTGGGCTAATTCTTTTTCCAGGAGGGGGACGATGCTGCGGTTTTTAAAGGCGGCGATCTGGTCGGGGTTGTTACGATAGACCTGGGCCTGAAAGTCACGTTCCTGCATGCCGATGGTGAGATGAAACAATAAGACGGTGCCGGCCAGGAGCAAGCCGAAGACGGGAGTGAGCACGCCCGGGCGGTAGCGGAGGAAATGGCCGATGGCAATGACGATACCGATGATGGTGACGCAGAAGAGAAAAGCCAATCCCCAGGGGGCATAAAGCACGGCCCAGCGGAGGGCGTCCTGTTCGGGATTGGGTCCGGCGAATAAGATCCAATATAAGATTTCAGGCAGCAGGCACAAGAGGGCGGCGACGAATTTGGATTTAAAGCGCAGGGGTTCGAAGCTGACGGCGGCGCAACTGACAAACAGACACAAGCTCAGCCCTCTGTTCTGGCCGAGAAAGAGGGTTACCAGGACAAAAGGGACGGCATAGAGCAGATTATAAAACTGAGCGGTGATAAGGGGGGCGGTGCATAACAAACCCATGATCAAGGCAATGACGACAATCAGCGAGGGGAAGTGAAATACATTGAGGGGTAATTGTTCGATAAGGGTTTGGGTATGGAGCGGGGGTACAGGGGAGAGCCAAGTGCCGGTAAGCATACGGAGGTAGTACATATTCAGGAGGGTATAAAGAATGAGGTTGAGCAGCCAACAGGCGCCGCGATAGCGTGCGGAGAAGGACAGGGCCGGTCCGTCGCTGAACCAGCGTTTGGGGGCAGTTTGATGGTTTTTAGCCATTATGTTTTAAGCGCGACAAAGGCCAAGACGGCCCCGGCACTAAGTTTTTCCACATGCAGATTTTTAAAACCGATTTTACCTAATAATTTTTCTATCTGTGCTGCGGTATCGAAGGTAGAGACCGAGGCAGGCAGATAGTGATAAGCACTGTTTCGATCCATAGCAATGATACTGCCAATTACAGGCAAGGCAAGCCTAAAATAACAAGCATAGGCCCAGGCCAGGAATTGATTGTCGGGCAGAGCGAACTCCAGTATCACCAGCCGCCCGGTCGATTTGAGCATACGATAAACCTGTTTCAGGGCGGCGGAGAGATTCTGAAGATTGCGAAGGCCAAAGGCGCAACTGACGCAATCGAAGCGGTTTTCGCCGAGATCAAGCCGTTCGACGTCCCGGCATAACCACTTTAGGGCAATGGTTTTACAACGGTCGTGTTTTTGCGAGCGGCATAGACGGGCGGTTTTTTGGGCGGCGCGGGCGAGCATGGGGGGGGCGAAATCGACCCCGACAATTTCGGCCAGGTCGGGTTGGGCGCGGGCGAATTCCAGGGATAGATCACCGGTGCCGCAGCAGAGGTCCAGGATGGACTGGCCCGGTTGCACCCGGGCTAATTGCACGGCCCGGCGGCGCCAGCGTCGATCCAGATTAAGGCTGAGCAGGTGATTGAGCAGGTCATAAGTGCCGGCGATGCCGGAAAACATCGCCTGTACCCGGCGCCGCTTGTCGGGGGCTCGATGGGGATTCTTTAAGTCGTCCCGGCGCCAACTGCTTTTGGTTTCTTGATTCATATTGACATATCAGTATATATTAAAACATCAATCTATGCTATAGATGAATGGTTGATATGGAGTTGAGATAATGCCTGACGATAATGCGTGGGAAAATCGGGATGTTTCGGGGCGGTTGGTCATGGAGGAGAGCCTGGATGACATACGGGCGGCGGGCAGCGATCTGTCCGGGTGGCGTATCTGGCGCAGCACGATAAAAACATTTAATTTGAATGACTGTCGCTTCAATAATTGCTGGGCCCACGAAAGTCAGTGGCGCGAATTGACTTTCGATCACTGTCTCTGTCGGTACGGTTTTTACAGTCAGTGCACTTTTAATAAGATGTCGGCGGAGAGTTCTTTTTTTAACGACAGTCATTTTGTTGATTGCCGATTTGAAGGCAGCGTGGGCGAGCTGAATTCTTTCGGTTTGTGCGGGTTCGAGAATTGTCGGTGGTCCGGTTCGCGTTTGAGCGAGGTTTCCTTTATCGGCACCCGTTGGCGGGGGTGTTTGTTGGAGGGGGAAAGTTACAGTTTTGTGCGCTTCCCGTCGGCGGTTTTTGTGCAGGCGCGTTTTGTCGATTGCAACCTGCGGAAGGCGATATTTCGACGGGCGGTTTTTGTTGCGTGCCGATTTGAGAACTGCCGGCTGAAGGAGGCGGTTTTTCACAACGCGCGGTTTGTCGATACGGTTTTTGAGGGCACCGACATTCACGAGGCGGCTAATCTGGAAGGGGCGGAGGGTCTTCAGTGGTGATAGCCGACAATCTGATATTTCGCCGCTTCACGCTGGGTTTCGCCCGGATCAACGGCTATCTCCTGGCGGAGAGGGAAAGCCGACAAGGGGTATTTATCGATCCGGGCGGGTATAACGATTTAGTTGCGTCGTTTATAGAAGAACACCAGATCGAGCTGCGGCATATATTTTTCACGCACGGTCATATAGACCATATGGCGGGTCTGGAAGAGTTCCGGAGACGTTATGCGGTTCGTTGTTGCGCCGGCAAAGAGGAGGTGCGGGCGGCCAGCCGCATCCTGCATGGAGGCGAGCGAATAGAATTGGCGGGTTTTAACTTTACAGCGTTGAGCACGGCCGGTCATACCCCCGGGGGCATTTCCTATTACTGCCGCAAAGTGGGCGTTTTTACCGGGGACGCCCTTTTTAGCGGTTCGGTGGGGGGGACCGGTTCGGCCCTAGAGGGGCAACTGCAACTCGAGCAAGTCCGGCGGAATATCTTTAGCCTGCCCGACGAGACGCTGGTGTTTCCCGGCCATGGGCCGCTGACTACGGTCGCCGCGGAAAGATATGGTAATCCTTTCTTTAGTTGAATTTTAAGACGTTAGTCATCAAGCACCTCTCTGGTTAAGAAGCCAGAAAGGCGCCACCCACATCGGGGCAGAGAGGGGCCACCCACAATCGGGGCAGAGGGATGCTGTCTGTTCAAGTAGATGGGCGTATGAGTAGATGTAAAATTGAGCCTACCTGTCTAGTAATTTTTGTATGTCGAGCAGGAGGATGAAGGCGATAAGCAGGGCGGCGATAAGTTCGTATTGCCAGGTGTCGCGGCGGTAGCGCCAGAGGGCCAGACGCTTAAGGCCCTGCAAGGGGGGATAAGGTTGAAGGGGGGGTTGATTATTATCCAGACGTTTTATCTGCTGGGAGGTGTATATTATGCGGCGCAGGACGGTGAAGGGGGGCAGCACCGCCAGCACGCACAAGACGGTGGCGATATGTCCTGAGAACAATCCGAGGAGGACGGCGGCGATTCTTTCGCTGCGCTGCCAATAGCCGACGGTGCAATTGTCGATGATATTTTCCGCCCGGGCTTTGACATAGCTAATCATTTGGGCATTCACTAAAGCCACCATGCCTAAGGCGGCAAAAAGCCGATGATAGGGTATGTCGGGTCGGCGGATATAATAAATCATGATGCCGATGAAAATCAGTCCGTCGGCGAACCGGTCCAGGGTGGAGTCCAAAAAGCCTCCCAGGCGGGTGATTTGTTTGGCGTTGCGGGCCACCGCGCCGTCCAGTATATCGCAGGCGGAGGCGAGGATGAGGAAGAGGGCCGCTACGAAACCAAACCAACTATGATAGGGAGCGGCGGCTATTTTATCGCCGGCGCCCCGGGCCAGAAAGACGGCGGCGATCAGGGTGAAGAACAGTCCCAAGAAGGTGAGGGTGTTGGGTTTGACGCCCCCTTTGATGAGGGCGGCGGCTACTACTTCCCGCAGCCACGCGACATTACTGCCGAAAAAGCGGCTGAAGAGCGCCGAGCGCCGGGCATTTTTGATAGTGGTCATCTTAGCGCAAATATCAAGTTCTCTCCGGGATCGAGATGAAACAAGGGGCGGCAACGAGGGGTCAAGTCCTTGGGATCGTTACCTCAATGCTTTTTGGTTTGGGCGGCGTTTAACTGCCGAGCCAATTGAGCCTTTTTACGGGCCACCGTATTTTTGTGAATGGTTCCTTTGGCCGCCAACTGGTCCAACTGCTTTTGCGTCAGGCGAAACTCCTTCCGTATCGCATCGACGTCTTCGGTTTGTTTGGCGAGATTGAGAAACTTTTTGATCTGGGTTTTAACGGCGCTTTTGCCGGCGCGGTTGCGCCGACGCTGTTTAGCGTTCTGTCTGATTCTCTTTTTCGCGGAGAGCGAATGTGCCACAAATATCTCCCTAAATAAAATGACGAAGTTAGAGGAAATTAACCATTTTGTTGTTTTTTGCGGAGTTCATCGACGCGTTTTTTCACGTCGAGATAATTAAAATCGATCTGGGCCACCCTGCGAAAGCTTTTCAGGGCTTCTTCGAAGTTTCCGTCGGCCTCGTAAGCCCGGCCGAGGTTGTAACGCAGCTCTTTGGCCAGGGGGCTTTCCTGATTTTCCACCAGTTCCAGGGCCTGGTCGAAGGTTTCCACGGCGTCGGCGTACCACTGTTTATAAAAAAAGCATTGGCCGATATGACTCAAGGCCGCCAGGCGATGGCGGGGATTGCGGCGGGCTTCCTGGAAAAAGGGTATGGCCTCATCGAATTTTTTTGCCCGCAGCAGGCGTTTGCCGTATTCAAATTTAAAGGATAAGTCGGTGGGATATTTTTCCACGCATAATTTATGGTGATCGAGCTCCGCCTGCAGGGCCTGGGCCTGGGTTTTTTGCAATTTCATTTTCAGTTGTTCATTACCGTTGTTCTGAAGCAGCTTTTTTTTCAGCAGGCGCGCCATGCGATTTACCTGTTTGATTTTGATTTCCCCGGCCCGTTTTTTATAGGCGAACTGATCCGACTGGGCGTAGGCCTTTTCCAGGATTTCAATGGCTTCGTCTTCGTCTTCCTTGATTTCTTTTTCACATAAGACGTCCACCAGGGCGTTGATTTTGCCGGGGATGGTGGGGTCGGCCTCATATTCCTTACGGGCCAGTTCGATCATATGGGCCTGTCTTTTTCGGGAGCGCATGAGTAATTCTTGATCGTGCAGGTCTTCCTGGGCATCGCGATCTTTGATGCTTTCGCGAAAATCGGCTTCGCTGTCGTACTTGCCCTCCTGCATGGTGGCCTGGGCCGACAGGTCGCGCAGGGACTCGTTCAGAGGCGTGTCGTTGGGCTTTAATTGGAGGGCCATAGTGCAGGCCTTCACTGCCCAGGTGAACTCCTCCAGTTGTTTATAACAGTCCCGCAGAAATACATAAGTTTGCACCGAGGGTTTGTCGATCTGCAAATTTCGTTCAAATAAAATCCCCGCCATCCAAGAAGCGGTCTTTTTATAATCTCCCTCCAAGGCCCCTTTAATCATATGGGTCATGTGAGAGGTGTTGAGGGGGTCCTTGCTGAGCAGGTACTCGGCCTTGAGCATGTGGTCTTTAGGGCTTTTGCCGGACATTTTTTTATATTTGGAATTGTCCCCGAAGCCGCTTTTTCTGCCCCCGGCGGCTTGTCGTCGTAAAGCTATTTGCCGCAGGGGTTTATGTCCTTCTTCCAGGGCGGCGGGCCAGACGGTAAGTCCGTCCAGGTATAATTCGATGGCATAATCATACTGGAGGGCGTAGGCCACTTCGCTGCCTTTGCGAAAAAATCCCTGGGCACGGTTTTTTAATTCGTCAGGTAACTCAAGCTCGCCGGTGGGTTCAGCTACCCTATCAGTGATATTCTCACCGTTTTCCGTCATATTTTTTCCCCAATAGTACCGATTTATAATACTTTAATATATATCACACCCCCGCTGTAAGTTAAGATATATATAGTAACATGAAAGTCTATTTTGTCAAATAAAAAAATATGTCTTTCGTTAGATAAAAAATTAACACCTGTTTTAATAACCATATAAAATATAAATGATCGTTAATATTATCGCCGCTGGCCTGGGCCGTCAAGAATCGCTATAATAGGACAGAGAAGAACCGATACAGATAGTAGGATAATTTATGAAGCTTAGTGACTTTAATATAGGCCAGATGTATATTCGTTATTATCCGGACCCCATTCTGCGTCAATCGGCGGCGCCGATTGAGGAGATAGACTCCGAGGTAATCGCTTTAATTGACCGAATGACCGATTTGATGCTGGAGGCCAACGGTATCGGACTGGCCGCTATCCAGTTAGGAGTTCCCCTGCAGGCTGTCACTCTCAGTCTGACAGGCAAACGCGAAGACGTGGAAGTGTTTATCAATCCCGTATTGGATGGTTTTGAGGGCTTATCTGAAGTTGAAGAGGGTTGTTTGTCCCTGCCGGGCGTTCGCGGCGTGGTTCGACGGCCGGCGATTTGCACGGTCACCTCTTTGGATCTGGAAGGCAATCTTTTTGTCACGGACATGGTGGAATTAGGGGCCACCGCTATTCAGCACGAGGTTGATCATCTTCAGGGAAAGCTTTTTATCGATCGTCTCAGCACCATTTCCCGGCTGGCCTGCCGCAAGGCCTTAAAGCAATTGGAACAACAATATCAACAAGACTGATTTAAGAGATACACGATTACCCAATCCCACCGGCGCCATACCGTGGGTTTTATGGTTATCCCCACTGCTGGTTTTAGGGATTATTCTGCTTTTTGGGGGTACAGGATGCGCATCGACGCCAAATTATACCGCGGATGAACCTTTCATAGTGACGGGAGATCCGAATTATATCTGGCAGATTTGTCAGGAACAGATAAAAAGGCGGGGCTTTGTTCTGGATCGGGTTGATCGCCGTCAGGGGATAATCAGCAGTTTTCCGCTGATTAGTAAGCAGTGGTTTGAGTTTTGGCGTCAAGACGTTGTCACTATGGGGGATTTATTAGAGTCCAGTCTCCATACCCTTCGACGTATAATACATCTGGAGATGGTCGCGGCGGGCCAAGGTCGCTGCGGTTTGAGCTGTTTGGTAATGGTAGAGAGGCTCTCAACCGAACGGCAGGTCGTCAGCGGTCGCGTGCGCGCCCAGGAGATACTCGGCCGAACGGCGGGCAGATTACCCGCTTTGGGCAGGAGGAACTCCGAGCAGGCGCCCCTGGAGCAATGGCTGCCAATCGGTCAAGACCGGGCCTTGGAAGCCCGTATCCTGGCATCCATAAGCGAGAAGGCGACAGGGAAAGCGCCGGGACTCTAAAAAAAGAATGAATTAGTTTTCTGTTATACCAAACGTAACCAAGAACCTTAGCGCGCCAAAGGCATTCTCTATTTAAACTGAAGTCCGGTTTAAAAGAGCAGGATAATTTCTTCAAATAAATTGCTTTAGATTACCACAAGTGGAACCGGCGCGAGGGACTGGCATTCCATAATCCAGACCTTCCAGACCTTGCGTTTGGTTCCGCTTTTTATATAATTCCCCTCAGGCTGACGTACGGCATCATCGCTATTTAATTTAATGGTATAGAAATTTGTATTTGTGGATAACTCAAATAGCCCCTCATGTAAAATGAGGGGGTAAATCGTAACCAATTTCACATATACAGGTTACCCCCCGATTTTACATCGGGGGCTAATGAAGTCCCGCCGAAGGCGGTTAAGTTCAGAAGGTTTTTTCCCGGCGCGATGGGATTTGGTATAATAACTATAGATTTTTGGGAGTTCTTATTGAGGTTTTGCAAAAGTCCGCTTCTTAGATAAAAAAAGCATATTTATTATAGATTTTTGGAAGAATGGTTATGGACGCATGTTATTTGGGTGTGGACCTGGGCGGCACCAATGTGGTGATGGGACTTTTGGAGGGTGGAGGGCGGATTTTGGCCCGTAAGAGCCAACCCACCCAGGCGGCGTTGGGGCCGGAGTCGCTGGTAGAGCGTATAGCCGCCTGCGGGGCGGAACTGATCGGACGGTCTAAGCTGAGGGCCGATCAGGTAAAGGCGGTAGGCATCGGCAGTCCCGGGCCGCTATCCATCGCCAAGGGTAAAATTATCACCTCCTGCAATCTGCCCGGTTTTAAGGACTTTGCCTTGCGGGCGGCATGTTCGGAGGCGCTGGGGTTGCCGGCGTTGCTGGACAACGATGCCAACGCCGCCTGCTGGGGCGAGTTCTGGCGGGGCGCCGGCAGGGACGTTGACGATATGGTGCTGTTTACTCTGGGGACGGGTATCGGGGGGGGGATCGTCTGCGCGGGCGAACTGGTTCACGGAAGCGGCGATAACGCGGCGGAATTAGGACATATGATCATCGTGCCCGAGGGGCGGGGATGTACCTGCGGCCAGCGGGGCTGTCTGGAGGCTTATGCCTCGGCCAACAGCACCGTGAAACGGGCCCTGGAGGCTTTGGCCAAAGATCGCCAGTCCTCACTGCGGCAAACGATAAAAGACCGCGGCGCTATTACGAGCAAGGATATTTTTGATCAGGCAAGAAGCGGCGATGAACTTGCTCTGGAGATCGTCGATGGTACGGCTAAGGCGTTGGCGATAGCATGTATTAACATGAATCACGTCACCGAGCCCCAGAAGGTGGTTCTGGCGGGGGGGATGATTCAGGCGGGAGAGATACTAATCAGTAAAGTGCGTCAGTTTTACCGGGAGATGATCTGGCAGGCGGATCTGGAGCCGATGGAGATCTGCCTGGCGGAACTGGGCGGGGATGCCGGGATAATCGGGGCGGCGGGTCTGGCGTTGCACGCCTACCGGCATAATCGTCTGGCACCGGTGGGCAGCTAGAGCTTATCTCGGCTGTCGGCATAGGGCGCCGGGGGGATCGGGTGCTTGTCTTTGGTTTGGTTTTTAATTATAATATTAATATGCGAAGACAGAGATGGTATCAGTACCTGGTGATGTTTATGTTTTTGGCGGGGGCGTGTCTGGCTACCTATCACTTTCGCAAGGTATTGAAAGACGCCACCTTACTGACGCACTTTTATTATATTCCCATTATCATAGCGGCGTTGTGGTGGAGGGTAAAAGGGGTGCTGGTGGCGGTTTTTCTGGGAGGGCAGCTGGTGGTGATACACCTGATCTATGAAACATACTTTCCCTTAACCGAGAGTTATCTGCGGGCCTTGATGTTTGTGGTGATGGCTTTTGTTGTCGGCATCCTGAGCGAGCGTTACACGGAAACGCGTGAACAGGTCTCGGGTTATGAGGATGAATTGCGCTCATTGGCTTCGGAGCTGTCGCTGGCGGAGGAGCGCGAGAAACATCGCATTGCGGTGGAGCTGCACGATCATTTTGGGCAGGATTTGGCCCTGCTTCGTTTAAAACTGGAAGAGATGAAACACGCATCTTCCGGGAAGGAGTTTAGCGAGGAATTAGATCGATTAAGCTCCCGTTTAAAGCAGACCGTAAAGGGCCTGCGTTCTTTGACGTTTGATTTGAGTTCCTCGACGCTCTATGAGTTGGGCTTTGAAAAGGCGGTGGCCGAATGGCTGTCGGCGCGGATTAAGCAGGAGCACGGCATCGCCACGAAATTCACCAGTGAGGGCCAGTGGGAATCGCTGGATGAGAATATCAGCGTCATTTTATTTCAGACGGTACGAGAACTGCTGGTCAACGTGGTCAAGCACGCCCAGGCGGGCGAGGTAAAGGTTTCGATACATAAAAAGCCCAAGGAAATAAGAGTAACGGTTCAGGATGACGGGATCGGATTCAACCCGGAGGAAAAGGATATCAGCGCTCGAGCGACGGGTAAATTGGGATTATTCAGCATTCGAGAGCGGATGGGATATCTGGGCGGAAGGATCGAGATAGAATCCCGGCGGAACCGAGGCAGCCAAGTCACTTTAATATTGCCCCTCAACACGGACCGGAATAAGTAACTAAAGTTTTATAAAAGTCCAGTAAGTAAGACGGGTGATAGATATGAGCATAAAAATTGTATTGGCGGACGATCACAGCATCATGCGCGAGGGTCTTCGATTACTCATTGAAAAACATCCGGACCTGGAAGTAGTGGGCGAAGCGGACAACGGGCGCAAAGCAGTGGAGCTGGCCCACGAGCTCAAGCCGGATATTGTGGTGATGGACGTAAGTATGCCCGATTTAAACGGCATGGAGGCCACTCGTCAGATTGTGGGCAAAGTGGAAGGGGTCCGGGTGGTGGCGTTGTCGATGCATTCCGGCCGGGAGTATGTGATGGATATGCTGCAGGCGGGGGTATCAGGTTATATACTAAAAGAAAGTTGTCCGGAGGAGTTGGCCCGGGCCATCCGTCTGGTGGCCGCCGGCAAGACCTGCCTGGATCCGGAGATAACGGGTGTCGCAATTGATACGGCAGTTCATCCGGGGGCCGGGGCTGAGCGTCCGCGGGTGGAAGAATTGACCAGCCGCGAACGGGAAGTGCTTCAGCTTCTGGCCGAAGGTAAGACCACCAAACAGATCGCGGGGCGTCTGTTTGTGAGCACCAAGACCATCGACACCCATCGCCGACAGATTATGAAGAAACTGAACCTGGAGAGCCTGCCGGAGCTAACAAAATATGCCATTAGAGCGGGATTAACCTCTCTGGAAGGCTGAAAAAGTCCAAGGGAAATATTTACCTTGAATTAATGAGGCAAAATGATCGGCGAGTTATTCGCATAAGTGTTTTTATTACAAATAGTTATGGTTTTTTTCGACCTTTAAGTAATAGGATTTGGGTTTTGGTCCGGGCAAAATCTCATCCAGAGGCTGATATAAAAATCAGCATTTTGGAAGGGCAAAATCAGGAATTTAGACCTTTCCTTTTTCTTGCTTTCAGGCCATAATATAGTAGGAAGACAGAAAGAAGGAACCTGACGGCAAAAGAAAGAGATTAAGGAATTAGAGGTTTTGGTTAAATAGATTTAAGGGATAAAAAACTTATAACTACTTGGGAGCGTTAAAGTTAGCAGTCAAGACGGCTCCCCGCAGTAGAAAGGAGTGCAGTAACGATGCGAAAGACAAAAGCCTTTACCCTGGTGGAGCTGCTGGTGGTGATCGCCATCATGGCGGTGTTGATAGCGATACTGCTGCCGGCCCTATCCAAGGCCCGTGAGAACGCCCGAAACATCCTCTGCTCGACCAACCTGAAAGGTTACGGCAACGCCTACGTCATGTATATCGGCGACTATCGAGACATGTTTCCCAATTCTTACTACTGGCTCTATAACCAGACCGGCGACCGAAGAAGTTCGCAACTTAACTGTTATTATTGCCGATTTCACAATGAGTCGCTGAATCTAGAGAACTTTCCCCAGGATGCGGGCCAATTCTGGAAGTACGTATCCGACAAGAACAACCACCTATGCCCCACCTTTGACAAGCTGGCGACGTCGGGTTTAGGGGCTCTGCATTATCGCCATGTCAATACCGTCGCTATGAATCCTCAATATACCTATAGCATGAACGGTTTTTTAGGCCAGGGCCGATTCGGGGTGGTGGAAAATATTAATCAGGTGGAGCAAACGCCGGGAAGTATATTCAGCTTCACCGAAGAGAATATTATGTGGAACATCCTAGAACGCAGCGCCATAAGCGCCGTACTCGGCAACAACAATATTGTCAGCCGTATTGGCAAGCCCTGGCGCCCGGAGGATTTTAACGGCGCTTTTGCCACCTACCACATGGCGCCGGGCGAAGACATTGAGGTGCAGATGCTCTCTGACGGGGTCAACTATGCCATGCAGAGCGGCAACAACTATCCCAAATGGGGGCTCTGTCATGGTTATGGCAACGCGGTGTATCTGGACCAACATGTAGCGTCAATGCCGTTTTATGTTGACACCCATGATTATTGTTTCCCAATGCGGGGGAAGATTCCCCGGCCGAAAGGTTGGTGGCCGAACGTTCCCCAATCTTAATATGATTTAGCGCCGGTAAAAATCTTATATATATCGCCAGGAAAACGCCCAAATGTTTTTTGGGCGTTTTTTTATAGATAGAATGTCCCGACGGTAATATATGTAAAACATGGTTCTTGACGCGCTGTCGATTTTCTTAAATAATATGTGCCTAACCGCAATTTTGCTATAGACCAGTTTATAGTCGGGTCTCAGTGCAAGGCGCGCGGGATAACCGAGCAATAACTTTTAGTTGCAGGAGAAATCACATGACCAAACCCGCTTACAAAACCATGGGGCAACAGTTCGGCCGCCGATCCTGGGCGGAGCCCTGGAAGATCAAGATGGTCGAGCCGATTCGTATTCCCGGTCGGGGCCAGCGTAAAAAGGCCCTGATCGAGGCCGGCTATAACACCTTTTTGCTGCCGTCGGAGGACGTTTATATCGACCTGTTGACCGACAGCGGCACCAGCGCCATGAGCGATCGGCAGTGGGCCGGCATTATGCTGGGCGACGAGGCCTACGCCGGCAGCCGAAACTTCTATCACCTGGAAAAGGCGGTGCAGCAATACTACGGCTATCGCTATGTGGTGCCCACTCATCAGGGCCGAGGGGCCGAACATATGATCAGCCAACAATGTATAACTAAAGGTCAATTCGTGCCGGGCAATATGTACTTCACCACCACCCGTCTGCATCAGGAGCTGGCAGGGGGCAGCTTTGTGGATGTTATTATTGGCCAGGCCCATGATCCGACCAATTTGCATCCCTTTAAGGGCGACGTGGACCTGGACAAACTGGAGTATTTGATCAAAAAGGAAGGCGCCGAAAAAATTGCTTATGTCAGCCTGGCCGGCACCGTGAATATGGCGGGGGGCCAGCCGGTCAGCATGGCTAACGTCAAGGCCTTACGCATACTGTGTAATAAATACGGGGTAAAGATATATCTCGACGCCACCCGGATGGCGGAAAATGCCTACTTTATCCAGCAGCGTGAAGAAGGTTACGCCGACAAATCGGTGGCCGATATCCTGAAAGAATTCTGCAGTTATACCGACGGGGCCTGGATGAGCGCTAAAAAGGACCACCTGGTCAACATCGGCGGCTGGATAGCGGTTAATAGTTATGATTTATTCGACGCCCTGCGTAATATGGTGGTGGTGTTCGAAGGTCTGCACACTTACGGCGGGATGGCCGGTCGGGACATGGAAGCTCTATCAATCGGTATTGCCGAATCGGTGCAGGACGATCATATCCATGCCCGGGTTATGCAGGTGCAGTATCTGGGTGAGCTTTTGATTGACTGGGGCATCCCCATTATGCGGCCGGTGGGAGGTCATGCGATATTTCTGGACGCCAAGTGCTTCTATCCGCACATTTCTCAGGATGAATTTCCCGCTCAGACCCTGGCGGCGGAATTATATCTCGATTCCGGGGTTCGGAGTATGGAGCGCGGCATCGTCAGCGCCGGCCGCGATCCGGCGACGGGCGATCATCGTCGCCCGGCTCTGGAGCTGACGCGCTTGGCGATCCCGCGGCGGGTCTATACCCAGGCCCATATGGACGTGGTCGCCGAGGCCATTAAAGCGGTCTTCGATAAACGCGAACAGACCAGAGGCTTGAAGATGGTTTATGAACCCAAGGTGCTGCGCTTTTTCCAGGCCCGCTTTGAACCTCTAAGTTAATCTTTACAAAGAAAGACGTCGTTTGTTTTGAGATAGTTACTTTGTTGGTAAAATCGGTCTTGATGTGGTAAAAACCGGACACCATTTGGCATAAGGATAAACCGGTCTAATACAGGAGTCATTGATGAAGAAGATTTTAGTTACCGGATCAGCAGGGCAGATAGGCTCGGAGTTGACGATGGCTTTGCGGGAACGATACGGCAATGATAGGGTAGTGGCGGGGGGGCGAAAGACCAAGCCCTCGGCAAAGCTGCGGGAATCCGGGCCCTTTGAGATAGTGGATTGCACCGACATCAAGGCGGTGGAAAAGGTCGTTAAAAGATATGAAATTGACACGATTTACCATTTGGCGGCCCTGCTGTCGGCGGTGGCGGAGGCCCGGCCGCAGTTGGCGTGGGACGTGAATATCAACGGGCTTTATAACGTGCTGGAAGTGGCCCGCGAGTATAAATGTGCGGTATTTACCCCCAGTTCCATCGGCGCTTTCGGCCTTTCGACACCCCAGGATAACACCCCTCAGGATACCATTCAAAGGCCCAATACCATGTATGGCGTGACCAAGGTGGCCGGGGAATTATTGTGTGATTATTATTATAAGAGATTTGGCGTCGATACGCGCGGCGTGCGCTACCCGGGGATTATCTCCAATGTAACGCTTCCGGGCGGCGGCACCACCGACTATGCGGTGGAAATTTTCTACGAAGCGATCAAGCATAAGAAATACACCTGTTTTATCAAAGAGGGTACCAAAATGGACATGATGTACATGCCCGACGCCCTCAAGGCCGCCTTTGATCTGATGGAGGCCGATCCCGGTAAACTAAAGCATCGCAACGCTTTTAATGTAACGGCGATGAGCTTTGCCCCGGAAGAGATCGCCGCCGAAGTGAAAAAGCACATTCCGGAATTTACTATGGATTACAAGGTGGATCCGGTGCGGCAGGCGATCGCCGAGAGCTGGCCCAACTACATGGACGACAGTGTCGCCCGCCGGGAATGGGGCTGGCATCCGGAATATGACCTGCCGGCGATGTCCAAGGATATGATAAAGGTGCTTTCGGAGAAGCTCCAAGTTTCAGATGCCGTATAGATAACACCCCCAAGCTGTGCTTGGGGGCGCCACCCGGTGTTTAATAAACTATTCAGTAGTCAATATTATTACATTTTACGGGAGTAAAACATGACCACAGAAACCACCGTAAACAAACTGGAAAAAGTGCTCATTGAATCATTGGACGAGCGGCGGGCCAAAGGCGTTCTCAAGGGCAAGGAATTTGTGATTACCGGCATTAAGTATCCCAAGGGCCAGAAAGGATACCGCTATTTGATCGAAGGCCAAGGCGATAAGGAATTTCTCAAGATGAACGCCAACGCCTATCTGGGGATGCCGATGCGGCCGGAAGTGATGAAAGCGGAAGACGATGCGGTAAAGCAATACGGCAGCGGGCCCGGGGCCGTAAGATTTATCAACGGCACCTTTAAGCCCCACGTCGAGCTGGAAAAGAAACTGGCCCGGTTCCACCACCGCGAAGCCGCCATGATTTTCAGTTCGGCCTATGCGGCCATGATAGGAATATTCCCGGCCCTTATTTCCAAAGAAAGCGCCCTGATCAGCGATGAACTGAACCATAACTGTATCATCAACGCCATCCGGCTGTCGCGGCCCAAAGTCAAAGAGATATTCAAGCACCTGGATATGGTGGATATGGAAGAACGGATGAAAAAGAACGTCGGCGAGGTTAATCGTGTGATTATCGTCACCGACGGGATTTTCAGCATGAGAGGCGATTACGCCCCGCTGGATAAGATCTGCGCAATCGCGAAGAAATATAACGATCAGTTTGAAGAAGGCGTCACCACTATCGTTGATGACTCGCACGGGGTGGGGGCCTTCGGCCGAACCGGCCGCGGGGTGGAGGAATATACCAACGCCCGGGATATTGATCTGGTAATCGGCACTTTGGGCAAGGCCTTCGGGGTCAACGGGGGGTACGTCGTGGCCACCGCCGCTACTATCGAATATCTACGGGAAACCGCCACCACCTACATTTACTCGAATCCCATTACCCCCGCCGAAGCCGCCGCCGCCCTGAAAGCGCTGGAGATTCTCGACAGCCCCGAAGGACTCAAGCTCCTGGAGAAATTGCGCAGCTTAACCAAACGCTTTGAAAAAGGCCTGATGGATTTAGGCTTTGAGATCATTGAAAGCGAACACCCGGTGGTGCCTTTGATGGTCCGCGATACCCAAAAGACGACAGAATTGGTTAAATATTTGACGGAAAACGGCGTTTTGGCGACCGGTTTGAATTTCCCGGTGGTGCCCCGCGGCGACGAAGAGATTCGCTTCCAGGTCTCGGCGGCCCATACCGAATACGATATTGATTTCGCCCTGGGCGTGCTCAAGAAATACAAAGAGACACATTGATGAGGTATGAAGATTATACTATTTGATACTATGGGGAGGTGAAATAACATTCACTTCCTCATTTTTATTTTGACGAATTATCTTCAATGCGGAGAGTGAGTTATGAAACGTCGTTCCTTTTTGAAAATGGCCGGGGGCGGTTATGCCGCGGCGGCTCTGGGGTGGAAAACATCCTCCGCTCCCAGTGGAGACTCTAATTTTGAGGGCGAGGATGTGTTTATCGACGGCAGCAAATTACAAAACCGAAACCAAAACCGTTCCGAGGTGGTCTGTCAGAACGGCGTGGTGTGCACCAGTCAGCCTCTGGCCGGCCTGGCCGGGCTTGAGATATTGAAGGCGGGCGGCAACGCTATTGACGCTGCGGTGTGCGCCAACGCCATGCTCAGTCTGGTCGAACCGATGAGCTGCGGGCCGGGCGGCGATTTGTTTGCTATTATCTGGAGCGCCAAGGATAAAAAACTGTTCGGCCTCAACGCCAGCGGCCGATCTCCCTATAATTGGAATCTAAAGGCCGCCGGCGAGATGAACCTGAAGAGTATTCCCGATTATCATCCTTTATCCTGGTCCGTACCCGGCTGTGTCAGCGGCTGGGATGTCCTGCTGCAGAGGTTTGGCACCCGAAAATTCGCACAACTACTGGAAGCGCCGATTGAATATGCCAAACTGGGTTTTCCGGTATCGCCGATCATTGCCGACAAATGGATCGTCGATGGTCGTCTATATCCCACCCTGGCCCAAACCTACGCCCCCAACGGCAAAACACCGGCATTTGGTGATATTTTTAAAAATCCCCCATTGGCCCAATTCTTTGAAATTATCGCCCAAGGCGGCGCCGACGCCTTTTACAAAGGAGAAATAGCCGAGAGGATCGTCAAATTTTCCCGCACCGAGGGCGGCCGCTTCTCGATGCGTGATTTTCGGGACCACACCGTCACCTGGGTTGAGCCGGTCAGCAGCGGCTATCGCGGTTATGACGTGTGGGAATTGCCCCCCAACGGCCAGGGGATCGCGGCTTTGCAGATATTGAATATGCTGGAATGTTTCGACGTCGCCGCCCTGAAGCCCAACTCCGCCGAGCATCTGCACTTGTTTATCGAAGCGAAAAAGCTGGCCTTTGAAGACCGGGCCGTTTATTACGCCGACATGGACTTTGCCGACGTGCCCGTTAAACAGCTCATATCAAAAGAATACGCCCAGGAACGGGCCCGTCTTATCAATCCCAAACGCGCCGCCCAAAAGGTTACGGCCGGCAGGATCAGAAACTCCGCCGATACGATTTATTTAACCGCCGCCGATAAACACGGCAATATGATTTCCCTGATTCAAAGTATTTATCACGGCTGGGGCTCGCATTTTGTACCAGACAAACTAGGGTTCGCCCTGCAGAACCGCGGGTTGATGTTCTCTCTCGAACCCAATGCCCGGAACAAACTCGAATCCCACAAGCGGCCCTTCCACACCATCATCCCGGCTTTTGTCATGAAAGACGGTCAGCCGGTATTTTCTTTTGGCGTCATGGGCGGCGATTTTCAGCCCCAGGGCCACGCCCAGGTTTTGATGAATATCATCGACTTCGGCATGTCGCCCCAGCAGGCCGGCGAGCAGCCCCGCGTCAGTCATTTTGAAAGCTCCACCCCCATGGGCGACAAGATGGTCGGCGGCGGCAGCGTAGGGTTTGAACGCCATACCCCCGATTCGGTCAAGCAAAAACTGGCGGATATGGGCCATAAGATGCGCAGTGAATTAGGCGCCTACGGCGGCTACCAGGGCATCTGGAGAGAAGAAAATCCCCTCCGCTACTTCGGCGCCTCCGACCCCCGCAAAGACGGCTGCGCCATCGGATATTAACCGTCATTCTGAGCGCGGGGAAGAATCTTAATTTAAGAGTATGAGGAGTTCGTATTTGTGGATAATTCATTAGCCCCTCAGGTAAAATGAGGGGATAAATCGTAACTAATTTCACATACGCAGGTCATCCCCCGATTTTACATCGGGGGCTAATGATAAGCCTCGCCGAAGATGGTTAAGTTCTCATACTTCCTTATCCCTACAGACCACTCAGACTAAATTCCGACAAGAATCTAAATTTTAGAATGAATCCTTTAACAAGTAAAATTTAAGACTACAACGCCATGTAGGTATTGTTAGGCCCTGAAAGGGCCACATATATCAGCCCAGAGCAACGCCCTGGGAAAATGGAATTGAAATACCTTATTAGCCCTGAAAGGGCGACCTAAAAATTATCATAAAACTTTGCACATAAGTTGCTTAAATGGTTAGTCCTTATCTATATAGCGTTGTAGTATTAACTTGTGAATCATATTGCTTATACGTATAATAAGTGTTATGAAGATCAAGTACTTCACCGATACGGATACCGCTTTATTGGAGTTTTCCAACCATCCGGTAGCTCAGACCAAAGAGATAAACGAAAACATTTACGTTGATTTGGACGCCGCCGGCAACCTGGTGAACATGACCATCGAACATGCCGGCGCCCAGGCCAATATCGCCGAGGTGGCTTATCAACAGATCGAAAACAAAAACGCCTAAAATATTAATCTGTTTGCATTAATGAAGGAGCGTTTTATGGCACTTATAACATGTCCAGAATGTAAAAAGAAAATCAGCGATACCGCCAATAGTTGTCCTAACTGCGGTTATAAACTTACTCCGGAGAAAGTTCATGAGATTAAGAAAAAGGAGAAAGCTACAAATCCGCTTGCTTTGGGCTGTTTATTTTTGATTGCCATTATTTTTATTTTTTACCAACTTGATTTCTTTTCAACCTCAGATACCTCGAAACCAAAAATTGAATCGCCAAAAACCCAAGAGGAAATTCGAACCGAACAAATAGAAAAGCATTTCAGCGCCTGGGATGGCTCACACCGAGGCCTTACGCAGCTTATTAAGGAATCAATGAATGATCCAGATTCTTATGAACATGTTGAACCAGTATATTGGGATCATGGAGATTATCTTACTGTTAAAATAACATTTAGAGGAAAAAACGCTTTCGGTGGAGTAGTTACTAATCAAATAGTAGCAAATGTTGATTTGCAGGGAAACGTAATTGAAGTTTTATCTCGTAATAATTAGAACACTTGCTTTATCACAGGTTGCTAATGTTTAATATCAACCATTAAATAAGGTTAACTAAATCATCGGTGTCATAAAATGTCGCGGGAAGAAATATTGGAGATACTAAGAACATTCAAGCAAGAATGTGCTGAAAAATACGGTATTACCTCGCTGGGATTGTTTGGTTCAGCAGCCCGCGAGGAAAATCAATCGGAAAGCGACGTTGATGTCGTAGTGAAGTTGAAAAAGCAAGATATGTTTCATTTGATTGGAATCAAGCAGGATTTGGAAGAAACTCTGCATACCCATGTGGACGTGATCAGTTATCGTGACACCATGAATACCTTCTTAAAGAAAAGAATAGACAGGGAATCGCTCTATGTATGATAAAGAATTAACACCATTGCCAAAATCATTGAGGATGTAAAATAATGGCATTATCTCCGGACCTTGCCGGTTAAAATCAGCGATTGGGGCAAGAGTGACAGATAAAACAAACCAAACCTAACGAAGGGGCCCTGTTATGCCTGCTCGACAAATTTATGCTCTTTATGGGCATAAAATCCGGAATCATTTTTATACCTTTTCGGCTCAATCCGGGGCCCCGCTGACACAGCGAAGGCATTGCCGATAACGTCCCTCCTGAAGTAGGCCCGTGCTGCGGCAACCTGGTGCCCCAGGTCAACGCCGGCAGCAATGAAATCGCCGGCATTTACATGCCCGATATCGCTGTCCCCCCTGGCTACCAACGCCGGCGACTGTTACTGGATGAGGATGTCACCAACCTCTTGCAGCAGGCCGCCCGGCAGAATTACCGGGATAATTATAAGCATATTAGCGACAAAGCCGCCTTGTGGGGCGCTTATTTTTTAATCGGCATTATTTTTCGATTTTAAGAGCGCCGACGTTCTCCGGTGATTCGGCTAATTTGATGTTGTTGTATTGCAGCAGGGTGCCCTGGGACCGCTGCAGATTGACAACGGCGGCGTTGTATCGAAAAATGGTCTGCGCCAAAACGTCATAGGCCCGGGCCAGACGCTCCAGCGCGTCGATTTTAAGATACAAAGTGGTGGCGTCGATCTTGGCGTCCGTCTGTTCCAGGGCCAATTGTGCTTGAAGGCTATTGCTGCTTTCACCAGCCGAATCTCTGCGGGCGGCAATTTCCTGATAAGTGGAATTCAGATCATTCCAGGACATAGTAACGTCCGCGATAACTTGCTGCCGGAAGTTCTCGAAGCGCAGCCTCTCCTGCCGCCGCTGATGTTCCGCTTTAATCAGGTTGGCCCGGGCCGCTCGATTACCCAGAGGAAATTCAAAACTAATCCCCACCAGATAGTTGACCGTATTATAGCGGTTCTGCTCCTCCCAGGACCATCGGGGGATGCCGCCCGATCCGTTCATTTCCTGCCGCGCCACCAGATCAAACCGCGGAAGAGACTGGTTCCTGGCCAATCCCAGGGCAATTTCGGTCGTGTCCACGGACAATTGCTGGGCTATCAGTTCCGGACGTTTCTGTAGGGCCCGTTCCAAAGCCTCTTTGAGATCCGCCTGATATTCGAGAGTAGTCGGCTCGTCGGTCGTAATAATTTCCCACATTTGCCCCACTCTTAATTGCGGATCATTGATACTTTCCAGCAAACGATCCTGTTGGGTTTTCACGTCGTTTCGGGCGCTGAGCAGATCGGCTCTGGTCTGGGCTATCAGGCTTTGACCGCGGGCGATCATCCGGGCGGAGGCGTCCAGGGTGGTACGCGCCAGCAGGCGCTCATTTGTCTGCGTGGCCTGCTCCAGCAGTTGCTCATAAATTCTCACCCGCTGTCGGTAATATACTAAAGTCCAATAGTTAGTTTCCACTTCCGCCATTGTTTGAATGGCCAATAAATGGAATTGCTGAAGACTGATGCCGACGTTGTTGCGGGCCGCATTGATGCTCGCGCGGTTCACGTCAATGCCGAAGTCGCGCAATAATGGCTGCCGCAGCTCCAGATCCAGACTCGATTCATAAAAAGGATCGAGATACAATCGCGGCTCCCCGAGGTGCAGGCGTCTCTGCCGCTGGGCGAACTCTATCGACGCCCCGGTCGCCAGCCGTTTCTGCAGACCAACCGCGTAATTATAATCCTGCTGCCGGGTAAAGGGATCGGTAGGAACTCGTTCGGAGCTGGTTCCTGTCTGGGTCATGGTGGTGCGCGTGTAAAAGAGCGATTCGATGTTGCCGCGGTCGATGTTCTCAAACTGTGCCGAGGCGACCAAGACCGCATCGAAGGCCGCTTCCACCCGGGCCAGATCGGCCATCTGAATGGCCGGATCGTAGCTGCCCGTACGCAGGTCCAGATTATGCTCCAGCGTCCGGGCAATGCAATCCTCCAGACTCAGGCGTACCATCTGACGCCGGTCGGAATCCTCCAAGAGCGGCTTATCGACCTCCCGCAACTGCTCCCAGCTTAAATTATACTCCTCCGATATACCAGCGCGCGCGTCCCTCTGCAAGGCGGCGCCGGGAAAGGAATTCGCCCCCTCCTGCCCCGGACAAACGCCCGCCGCCATAAATGCCCCCAAAACAAAGAAATATAATACCTTGTGTTTAACGCCGCTGCTAAAAACCATAAACAGACGTCTCCCTTTCGCGGGTGCTAGAAAACAAGTACGGTTTGTTCGAAGAATCGGCCTTCTTGAATCTCAAACCTGATAGTGAAATTCTCGGGAGGTTGGGTAAGATGAGCCCTCTTGATGACTATCCGGTAGGTGCACTTATTCAGATTAAACTCGGCGCTGCGGAGCTCATCCCCGGAATTTTTATAGACAAATCTTTCGGTGTTCCGCACCCGTCTCAGGCCGTCGTCTCCTTTCGGAATAATTAATTCTTTTTCCCCCCAGCTTATCGTGACTTCTTTACCGGTAAGGTCCAGCGGGTATATTTCCGTGGCAATTTGGCCGCTGATGGTCAGGTTGTAACTATAGTAGGCGTTGGGCCCATCGTCAAAGACCAGACGAAACCTGGTGTACCGCAGGGCATCCGCCTGGCCCTGAAAAAATTGCATGGGCACTTTTTTGCCCCGCTTTATGTCGGCCGCGCCCGCGCCGTAGTAATCACCCGACACCAATGCCGCCTGGATCGGTTCGTCCAGGCCGCTCAGGTCCACTTTCCTGGCCACCATGGTGAATTTCTTATTTTTCCGCAAATCGATCACTATGGCGACCGAGGCCACGCCGTCGGGAGAACCTTTATACATGAAAAGTTTTTTGGCGCCTATCCGCTTGAACTCAGGCGTTTCGGTGTCAACCGCCATCTGCCAGCAGCCGACACTGAAGAACAGTTCGGTATCTTCAAAATCCTCCACCTGCGCCTGGGGGATCTTACCGGTAATATTGAAGGAATCCGAGGCCGGCGTTCGGGTTTTGCCCGCCTTCAAAGAGATGATTAAATCTTCCATCCGGTTGGGATCGGCCAGATGCCAGC
>LJUC01000174.1 GCA_001303695.1 Phycisphaerae bacterium SM23_30 | reverse complement strand
GCAAATCGAGATACTGGGCTTTCAGTTTCTGGCGCCTTTCGATAATGGAATATCCCAGGCAGTTATCACAGTGGTTGGTGGCGAAGGCGAAGGCAAATAAATTTCGTCGGATTTCGAATTCCCGGCCCGGGGCCATGGGGATGATGCGGGCGGGGGGCCGGGTGCCGTCGAAGCGGCCCCAACAATCCAGCAACTGTTCGAGGAGGCCGGCCAGCTGCCGGGGCAGGAGTATCGTCCCCGGGGCCATCTCTCGGAAGTCGCGCTGGGAACAGTAGTAGGCGATGCCGGCGGCATGGTCCATATGGCCGTGGGACAGCAGGACGTGATTGATGCTTAACAGAGAGTCCGGCGCCTTGCCGATGTCGAAGCATACGTCCAAGGCGGGCACCGCCACGACCGTTTCCTCGCCGGCCACGGAATATCCAATAATCTCCAGGGCGTCTATTTCATGTTGGGACAAGAAACGATGTTTAGCCATAATGAAGACCTCGTCGGTGCGAGGCGGGAAAAAATTGAGAATGCCTAACAAGACCTCACCTTCGGATCCGGATTTTCGCTACCCGCCGGCGCGGGCACAAGCCGGGCGGGAATGACAATTTTTGTCGGCATTTCCTCAGGCTTTTGTTTGGGACTTAAATATATGACCTTTTTTAATGTTACGGATATTTTTCTTTTTACTTTATGCTTTATCTAATTGTATTTAATCAGATGGAATTAGCAAGCAACAAACTCATGGAGGCCGGATTATGCAGATTATTCCCGTAAAAACCCGTCATCGGGTAGAGCTTATCGATATCACCGATCAAATCGGAGAGGTAGTTACCACCGAAGGTCTTTTGAGCGGTCTGGTAGTGGCGTATGTGCCGCATACCACGGCCGGCATCACTATCAACGAAAATGCCGATCCGGACGTGGTTCACGATCTATTGTTGTGCCTGGCGAAATTAGCGCCGGCGGGACTGAGCCAATATCGGCACGCCGAGGGGAATTCCGATGCCCACGTCAAGGCCAGTCTGATCGGCTCTTGTGTAACTATCATAGTGGAAAATGGAAAATTATGCCTGGGCACCTGGCAGGGAGTATTTTTCTGTGAATTTGACGGTCCTCGCTCCCGACGCCTGATGATCCAATTGAGTTGAGGAATATATAGGCGCAAAAAAATGGCGAGGCGGTGGAGCCAGTCGGGGGGGAAACCAGCGAACCACGCTTCCTCGCCGTGGTCTATTTCAGTAATTGACCATACCGGCCAATCACTGCTAATTCCTATCTTGCATGTGGTAGTTTAGCATAACATTGCTGTAGGTGTCAAGGCGAATAGAACAATTTTTTCAAATTTTTTCTTCCAGGCCAATTTTACCCGTTTTTAACATCTGATACGAAAGGAGAAAGAAACCGGGCTTCGGCAAACATAAACCAATATTTGAAAGGAACTTATAACTAATTAATCCGAGTTCTTGGGGGCTCGGATAGTCTCTAAGTTACTTAAATCCGTATTTTCCCTAGTTTTTATACAAAGTTAAAAAATGGACGGAATTTGAATAAGATTTATTGCGGATGAGAGGACTCGAACCTCCACGGGGTTGCCCCCACAGGCACCTGAAGCCTGCGCGTCTGCCAGTTCCGCCACATCCGCAATTTTGCCCTATCAGCGGATATTTTAACCGGTCATTTAGTCCTGTCAAGTGAATCAGGCCGGAACCGATGTTTTGCGGGGTGTTTTTACCGGTGAATTATTGGCATTGACGTTTGGGGCAGGATAAATTATAATCGGGTTAGATAAAGGTATCGTTTTTGAGTTTTTTCTATAAGTATTCTTTAACTAAGAAATTGCGCGATTTTCAATCTGAGCGCACCTCGAGATGAAGGAGCATGATAATGGGTTTGGAAGGAAATTCAAAAGGCAGGTCCACCCCTTGGGATGCGGAAAACAAGGCGGCGACAAACGGGCCGAAGTTTGGTCTATTGGGAAATTTGAAAAGTACCGCCACCTCATCTGAAGAATCTGAGGTGATGAAGTCCACTAAGGTCAAGACCGTTGCCTCCATTTTGGACAAGCACAAGCATGAGTTCAAACGTCCCATGAATGTAACCGGCACCGGGGCGACGCGGGTCAAGACCTTCCATGTGCGGTTAAGTGAGACGGCCATGATGTCGCTGGACGATCACATCAATGAATGGCTGGACGACACTCCCGGGGCGGAGGTCAAATTCTGCAACACCGCCGTAGGTTTATTCGAGGCCAAGCGGTCCGAACCACATTTGATTATGAACATATGGTACTGACGGTTAGGCCCGGGGAGAAACTCGTAGCCGTCTCCCGGCACCCTTATAACAGGCAAGATGGCAGAGGGCCGGCCTTTGCGGTCGCGGCCGGAACAGGCATGTGACTTTTCGAGATGCTTATGCAGGGCAAAAGCATAGCAGTCTTTCTTATTTAACCGGACTTTAGTAAAACTTTTGTTATTTAATATAACCGGGACATGGGCGGATGAATCAGGTCTCAGGATCGTTTGATCTTCATGCGTCCGCTTTGGAGAGTAAAACGTGCTTTAGTCCCCATGAGATAGGCACGAATCCCGAAAAATACCAGGGCCAATACGGTAATTATGGTCGCCGCCAACAGCATGGTGTGGATCCATGACAGGAGCGAACCGGCATTTTTAGCCTCCGGGCCGGCCTCGGAGGCGGCGGGTTCGAGGGGGGTAGAACCGAAAAGCCTATAGCACAGGTAGGTCAGGGTCGAGCCGACTACTGCGGCAACAAGGGCCCAAAGCAAAAATTTTATCAGGGCGGTACGGTTTTTCTGTCTTTTGGGACCGATTTCTCTACGTCGTTTCATAAATCCATGATAGCTAAATTCCGGCACGATGTATATTAAAATTAAGGGTTTTGCAAAATTGGCACCGGGTACGTTTTTTGGATAGATTTTTAGTCCGGGGCGGCTGCGGGAAGCGATTATAAATGATTAATATTAGGAAGTTACCGGATTTTAGCCCGATAATAAGAATATGGCCGGGCAGAGAATTTTAATTGTTTTTTTTGGAATGGGCTGATTTATGGTATTGATTTATAAAAGCTTACGTAATAAATGCCTAACTTTAATTTTACAGGAGTCAGTAAGCTTCTATAATAAGAGGAGATGGCCATGATGCCCGCACGTAAAAGACCTGTGGGCTGGTGGAGTTGCTGGTCGATAGTTATTCTGCTGGCCGGGTGTGGTGGTCCGCCCAAAAAGGTGGATCTTTTAGACCTGGAGCACCCGGATCCGGCAGTCAGGATCAGAGCCATCAAGTGGGCCGGTGAAAACCAGCTTATGGAGGCCGTACCTTTATTGGTTGATCGTCTGCAGGAGCAGGATGCCTCGGTGCGGTTTTATGCGATCATATCCCTCAAGCGTATTACCGGCACCGATCATGGCTATGACTATAAAGCGGATGCTGCCGCCCGGGCCGAAGCGGTGGCCCGATGGCGGCAGGCGCTGCGTTTGAGGGCTGATAGGGAGAAGAGATGACCGGCGGATTTGAGGAACATAAGACGAGGATGGCTCAGCGAGAGGATATATCGGCGGATCAGGTGGAGATTCGGCTGGCGGCCGATCCGGCATGTTTGTGTGTGGTCCGGGCCGCGGTACAAAAGGCGGCCGAGATGTCAGGCTTTGATGAGCACGAAGTCGATGATGTAACGTTGGCATTGGAAGAGGCATTAGCCAATGCCATCCGCCACAGTTATGGCGGGCCCTGTGAGGAACTTATAGTGGTAAAACTCAGAAAGGTACCGCCGGGACGAGATCAAGCCGCCGGTTTGGAGATAATTGTGCGGGATTTTGGCCGACAGGTGGACCCTCAGGAGATTAAAGGTCGTGACCTGGAAGAGGTCCGGCCGGGCGGTCTGGGGGTGCATATTATCCAATCCAGCATGGACGAAGTGGAATATACGCGTCCTGCCGACGGGGGAATGCAACTGCGGATGTTCAAGGTCGTCGGGTCATCTAATGGTGCAGGCCCAAGATCCGGCCATGACAAGAGTTACGACTAACAGGAGAGCGGGGATACCAGAATGACGGAAACAAACAGTGTAGTGCAAAAGATCAGGCGGGAAAAAGACATGGTGGTGCTGGAGCTATCCGGCGACATCGACCTGCACCGTTCGGTGGATTTGCGATCCAGTTTGCTGGAGACACTGGGGGAGCAGCCGGCCGTGACGGTTATCAATATGCGGGAGGTGGGATTTATGGATTCGTCGGGCCTGGCGACCCTGGTGGAAGCGATGCAGTTAAGCCGCCGCTATGGGGGGCAATTGAAACTGGTGGGGATCAGCCGGCGTGTGCGGAGCATATTTGAGATTTCCCGTCTGGACAAGATTTTTCAGATATATGATAACGAGGCAGAGGCGTTGTCGGGATGAATCAGCCCAATTCCAACCTTGAGGGCGAGGTCGGTAGTTCCCCAATAACGCGGACTTTAGCGCTGCTGGGCAGGATAAGCATCGGCGGCGGGCGGCGTTTTCTGGGGATGGTGGGCGGCATGTTTTTATTACTCAGCACCACCCTGAGCCATATTTTCAAAGGGTTTTTTTTGCCAGGGGCGTCTTTCAAGCAGGAGGCCCTGCTGTTTCAGATGGTGCGGGTGGGGGTCAGGGCCATTCCCATTGTGGTGCTGATAGAATTGGCCATTGGTATGATTTTGCCTTTGCAGATGTTTAACCAACTGGATCAGTTTGGTCAGGCGGATCAGATTGCCACGATCAATGCCATAGCGGCCTTTCGCGAGCTGGGGCCTTTGATGACGGCGATTGTGCTGAGCGGTTTTGCGGGCGCCAGCATCGCCGCCGAGCTGGGCACGATGGTGACGGCCGAGGAGATCGAGGCTTTGGAATCTCTGGCGTTGAACCCGGTACGTTTTTTGGTAGTGCCGCGGTTGATGGCGACGGTGATCATGACGGTGATGTTGTCGGTGATAGCCGACGTGGTGATGGTGGCCGGGGGCTGGTTGACCGCGATCAGGCTGGGCATCGACTCCGACGTTTATTATCAGTTGACCCGCGAGGCGGTCAACGTGACCGGTTTTATGACGGGTCTGATAAAAGCCGGGGTATTTGGACTGTTGATCGGGCTGATTGCCTGCTACCTGGGACTGGCCGTCAAGCCCTGGCAGGGCAGCGAAGGGGTGGGCAGAGCCACCACCAACACGGTGGTATATTGCATAGTGGCCATTATTGGCGCCGACGCCGTTTTCACGGTAATTTTCTACTCATACGGATTGTTTACTTAAAACTGAGGTTATGCAAAATTGGTTTTGGCATGTTTTTGGGATAATTTTTTGTTGTTCAGACCGGCGGAAAATGATCATAACTCTTTGGATTTCAGGAGTTTGTGTTGATTAGTAAAGAAATTTTTCTGCCTGAAATTTCTTTACTAATATATGCCAAAAGCCAATTTTGCACAAGACATGTTAGAACTATGACCGGACCAATCGATACCGCCGTCCCCATCATTTCGATCAACGGGCTGGAGAAGAGTTTCGGCAACCAGCGGGTGCTTGAGGGTATTAACCTGGAGGTAAGTAAAGGAGAGATCATGGTGATTATGGGGGGCAGCGGCTGCGGCAAAAGCACCCTTTTGCGTCATATTACCGGGGCTATCGCCCCGGATAAAGGCAGCATCAAGCTGTTTGGTCAGGAAATAACCACCATGAGCGAGCCCCAGCTCAACGAGGTACGCAAGCGTTTTGGGATACTGTTTCAATCGGGGGCGTTGTTCAATTCCCTGAGCGTGGGCGAGAATGTGGCCCTGCCGCTGCGGGAACATACCAAGCTGGATAACACCACCATCGAGATTATGGTTAAGATCAAGCTGGAGTTGGTGGGACTGCGGGAGCACGCCGACAAGATGCCGGCCCAGCTTTCGGGCGGCATGCAGAAGCGGGCGGGTCTGGCCCGGGCCGTGGCGCTGGATCCGCAGATATTATTTTACGACGAGCCCAGCGCCGGTCTTGATCCGGTGACCAGCGCTGAGATCGATCAGCTTATTATCGATCTGACGCGTAAACTCGACGTCACCAGCGTGGTGGTGACCCATGAGATGGATTCGGCCTTTACCATTGCCGATCGGATGTGCATGCTGGACCGGGGGGTGATATTAAAGATGGGAACCCGGCGGGAGTTTGAGGCTCTCCGGGACACCCCCCCCGAACAGTTGGCCGAGGAGCAGGATCGACTGATAAGACAATTTTTACGCGGCGACGCTGAAGGGCCCATCACCCAACGCAAGGAGAACAGCGATTACGAAGAAGATATCTTGATGGTAAGCCTGAGGCGGCAAACAAAGTAAGAATTATCCGCGGATTAGCCGGAATAGATAAAACCGTTTTTATGAAAATAAATTAGCAAAAACTTAACATGAAAATTTGCGTAAGATGCAAGAAATTAACGGTTCTGAGGGTATGGGGGGGAGATTCATGGAGGGCGGCGAGCCCGTCATAGACGATTTTCGGAGCAGGTAATGGCAAAAAAACATCGTAACGAGGTAGCGGTTGGCATCACGGTGCTGGTGGTGCTGGTACTGGCGGTTTATATAGTGGTGGCCCTGGCCGATTGGTCCAATTTGTTCGCCCGCCAACAACACATAACCGTCCAGCTGCCCTATCAGGAGGGATTGAAAGGGCTGGCAGCGGGTTCTCCCATCTTTCTGGGCGGGGTAAAGATCGGCCAAATCACCGAGACCGACATCAATCCGCCCGCCGAAGGTACGGAGGATGTTTATGTATTTTTCACTATGGAGATCCCCGCCTCCTATCGCTTACGGCGGGACTGCGTGCTTTCGCCCCAGAGCAATGTTCTAGGAGGTCTGGCCTCTTTAGCCATCAAAGACCTGGGCCGCCGGGGCGAGATTAATGACGGCGAGACGGTCAAATTGCAACTGGAAGGCGGCATCACCGAGGCCATGGATTCTATCAAGCAGGAATTGAATCCGGACCTGCCCGGCAGCTTGATGTCCCGCCTGAAATATGAAATCAGCCGCGATCACGATGATTCTTTTATGAAGTCACTTGTAAATACGATTGCCAACATTGAGGATATCACCGCCAAGATCGACGAGCAGGTGACGATGGACGAGGAAAAACAATCTCTCGTGGCCAAGGTGCATGCCGCCGTTGATCGCCTGAGCGATATTACGCAGCAAATAAATGAAGAACTCAACGAGAAGGAAATTGAAACCGTGGCCTTCAAGCTGCACGCCGCTTTGGACAGCTTTAACCGCAGCCTCGACAATATCGACAAACTGATCGCAACGAATAAACCCGGCATCACCGAGACGGTCAGCGCCCTGCAGTTGGCCGCCCAGAAGATCGGCCCGGCGCTGGACAAGGCCAATAGCGCCATGGAATCGGCCCAGGCGGCGCTGGATAATCTCAAAGACCTGACCGCCGTTGCCAAAGATACTTTGGTGATCAACCGGGAGAGTGTCGATAGCATGGTTCGGAACCTGCACGAGGTCAGCGTCAATATCAAGATGGCCAGCCGCGAGATCCGCCGGGCCCCCTGGAAATTGCTTTACTCCCCCGACGAGGACGAACTGCACGTACAGGGCATGATCGACGCGGCGGGCGCCTTTGCCGCCGGGGCGGAGAGTCTCGACGAAGCCACCCTGCGGCTGCAGGCCCTGTTGGCGGGAACCGCCGAACAGGTTCCGCTGGATAAAAAACTCCTCGACGCCGTCACCGCCGAACTGGAGATAAGCTTTGAAAGATTCAAAGCCGCCGAAGAAAAATTCTGGAAGGAAATAAAATAACTAATAACCAAGTAAAATAAAAACTATGAGCAAATTATACGGTCGACTGCTTCTTGCAGTTATTGCTTTATCAATTACGGTAAGGGCATGAATGGTTATTGGCAAGAGCCGATAATTCAAAATTAGAAATGCAGGGCGGGGCAGGCCCTGCCGAAATAACTGAAAAATCCCTCTCTTTGCCTCAAAATCCTCCTTGAATTTTTACCGGATATCCGGTATCATACCCAGCCTTAATTGAATATAATATTGTTACAATAAGGTATTGTTATTATTAGGTTTACAGGAGGTTGTTCATGGCCGATGACACGATTGTCAAGATGCGCGCGGCTCATAAGGTCTTGACCGAGTTCAGTTATGAACCGGTTAAGCTGCAGAGGGGTTACGCCAATCGCACGTTGAGATTTGATATTTCAAAGAATACCGTAGAGATTCGCCCGGTCGATCCGCAGATGAAAGATCTCTGGATCGGCGGCAAGGGATTTGATCTGTGGCTGATGTTTCAGGAGATCAACGCCGAGACCAAATGGGACAGTCCGGAAAATCCCATTTGCATGTCGTCGGGGCCTTTGGGGGGGACGACCGCCTTTCCGGGCTCCGGCAAGACGCTGGTCACGGCCATCTCCCCTTTGACCTTTGCGGTGATGGACTGCAACGTGGGCGGTTTTTTCGGGCCGTATCTGAAATTTGCCGGTTTCGACGCCCTCTGCATCGTGGGCAAGGCC
>LJUC01000173.1 GCA_001303695.1 Phycisphaerae bacterium SM23_30 | reverse complement strand
AGCGAATACTTAAAGGAGTTTACCAGTGGAACACAGATTATCAAAGAGCTGGAGCGGCTACTCATCGCCGCGTAAAATACAGTTTAAAAGTCAGTCAAGTTGAGTATTTACATATCGCTGCTTGGAAGAGCACGGGAATCGTCTGCTGTCCTAAATAATGATGCAGCCATTATAGAGCTGTTCCTCCCGCTTGCTGCCGGTTTCATCCTGATAGTTAAGTACGTGCTGCTGGTCGTCCAACTCGCGAGAGGGGAAACGGTCCAGGTCAACGAGGTGTTTCCGGCCGTCGGGATAGTATATCTGTCCGGAGTATCCAAAGTAAGCCTGGGCAAGTTCCGCTACCTTTAAATCGATCTCCACCGCTATTACATCGATGGGGTTCAGTTGCATCACCCGGGCCCCCCCTGCCAACCCAATAAGAAGACAACTGCGGGGCTCGTCGGGATCGCAGTGGTAATAACCAAACTATCATCGTATTATCATTGAAAGTTTCTTCTAAGCAGCTTATGAGGCCGCGGTTTGTTGTTCCGTTGCTTCCCGCAGTTTCAGTAAGGCTTTATTTTGTATTTGCCGAATCCTTTCCTTGGTCAGACCCAACTCTTCCCCAACCTGTTTAAGGGTTAATTTAGCCAGGCCTTTCTGATTGAGAGAGAACCGCATTTCCACCACCGATTTTTCCGTGGGTGAAAGATCCGCCCCATTCCTTTGTAAAATAGCATGAACTTCTTCAGCTAAAGCAAGTTGTTTTTCCTGTCTTTTTTCCTCTACATAATCCCCTTTTTCCATGTCGAACTCCAGTTCCACCGGAAAAATACTGCGATAACGATTTTGGCGTTTAGTTATCCTGGAAAAACTTCTCAGAATCGAGCGACAGGCATAGGTGCTGAATTTAAATCCGCGGCTAACGTCAAACTTCTCCACCGCATGTAAAAGAGCAAGACTCCCTTCGCTAATTAAATCGTTGAATTCCATGTCGTAGTGGCTGACATGTTTGGCCATATTAAAGACCAACCCCATGTTTGCCGTTGTGATCTTATTTCGAGCATCTAGTTGTTTCTTATGCCACTGCAACAACTCCAACGCCTCTTTGGGGAATCCTTTGGTATTGCTTAACAGTCTTCGACGGACTTGACAAATTTTGCCGCGGGCATAATTCATCTGAAGAAACAGTATTCGTTCCTCCTCTGCTTTGATAGTCGAAACGGGCAGTATTTGTATATCTTGTTGCATAATCTTCGACATGAGTTTAGGCCTGCGAAAATACGCGTGAGGGATAAAAACGACAGGTATTTCCAGTAGCGTCTGTAGCTCTCGTTTTTGTGCCGCAGATACCTTCAAGCGCTTAATTTTTGCTGCATGGTTATTTCTGCTGGTGGTTTTAGTGGTGATCTGCATGCTTTTGCCCTTTAAAGTATTTGTTCTTAATACTCTGGCCCATATACCATCATGATATTTCTTCCCGAGATATGCTTGTAGTGTAAGCTAAGAAAAATTTTTTGTAATCAGGCAAAACCCGGTTTTTGACGGAGAGCCGTCCCTGAATTTACTGTAGGGGAAATCCCCGACACCTTGATGATAAATCCTGTTTCAGTCGATTAATTTGAGGGTAACATTTAAATATGTTACGATTATACCCCTTGCCCCTGGGGTATGGTTTTTTCGAATGATGTCAAGTTTTGGCAACTGCAAAGGAGGAAAAAATTTAAAGAAATCTAAGATTTGAACTATTTCGGGCCTTGAGAGTGAACCCATTGAATGGCATATTCCACCAGAGCGGCGGCATCGGCAAGGCCCAGCTTCTCTTTTATTCGCGTTCGATATGTTTCAACCGTCTTTACGCCAAGATGCATCTTTTCTGATATATGGCTGGTCCCTAACCCTTGGCCGATCATATACAAAACCTCCAGCTCGCGATCAGATAACCGTTCTACCGTAAACTTATAACGATCTTTTCCTCCCTCAATGAATCCTGATAACATTTTTTTGGTCATATTTTTACTCAAATAAATCCCCTCGCCTAAAACTTCGCGGATCGCGGTGAGAACCGTTTCCATAGCTTCACTCTTCATCAAGTAACCTTTGGCGCCGGCCCGCAGGGCTCGTTCGGCATAAACGGATTCATCATGCATGGAAAGAACCAGCACGGAAACTTGGGGAAACCGTGCTTTGACATCCTTGATCAACTCAATGCCACTTAGATCTTTCTCCAGAGAAATATCTACCACGGCAACGTCGGGTTTCAATTTCTCGATAGCCGTCATAGCCGCCGAGGCATTTTCCGCCTCCCCGCAAACTTCAAGGTCGTGCTCCTGGTTTATCAACTGGCAAAGACCAATACGAACTACGGGATGGTCATCAACAAGAAGCACCTTACCTTTCTGTTTGGGTTCGGGTATTGGATTAGGAGTACTCATGGATTATCCTCCATTTTACGGCTCTTGGCCGAAAAAGAACACGTAACCAAAATTCCCCGCGGAGAAACCTGCTGAAATTCCAGTATTCCCCCCATAGATCTCGCGCGATATTTCATAATCTGCAGCCCTATCCCCTGGCCCTGATCAAAGTCTTCCAGCCGCCCCTGACCGTCGTCTTTTATGGCCAGGACAACCTGCGATTCATCCTTGGGCAGCAAGCTTAATAATAAATGACGGGCCTGACCGTGTTTAATGGAGTTGGTAATCGCCTCCTGAGCAATATGATAAAGGTGAGTTGCGATTCTATTATCTCGGACCAGAACCTGTTGCTGACACTGAAAAGTGCAGCTGACGTCGAAAAATTCTTCTGTATTGGCAGCCAATTTTTGCAATGATGCCATAAGCCCCTCTTCTTCCAATCCCACGGGATTTAAAACGCGTGCCAAAGTACGGGTATGGTTCAACGCCTGCTTAACGTATTTTGAAAGCTCAGCCGCGTCCGCCGCTTCCGGCCGGGATTGTTCCGACAGCTTTTGCTCGATCTTTTTGCCCAGGAATGAAATGCCGGTAAGCAGCTGCCCCAAACCATCGTGCAAATCCTGGCCCATTCGGCGCTGTTCCATGGCGCTGATATCCAGGACTTCATGTTCCAGGCGCTGGCGCTCTTTAATCTCCTCTTTTAAATCATCGACCGTACTAATTAAATCGGCGGTTCGCTCTTGCACGCGGACTTCCAGCTCGTCGCGGGCCTGCTGGAGTTTTTCATTACTCAGTTTTAGGTTTCGAAAGAGAAGATTATAAGGTTCCTTCAGGCCAATTTCAATAAAGGCCTTGTATATCAGGTAAAACGAAACCAGTTTGAGTAAATGCCCTATTATGTTGGCCGTTCCATAAGGGCTTGTGTATAGAGTGAAAAATAATTCGGATATCATGGTCGAAATCAGCGCAAAACCTATCCAGCGTATAACAATATGATCGAATTTGTCTCTATTCCTTAATAATTGAATTAGCGCAAATAATAGAATCCCGACAATAATGTATTCGCTGGTTTTCTTAAAAAGAGTTAACTTGGTCGTTTCATCGTAGCAAGTCGGGAAAACTTTCCCGTAAAATATCGTTCCCAATATAAGGCAAAAGAGCAGAAAATATCCGGAGAAAAGCAGCTGGATATTTACTTTGTGTTTCAAAAACAAAAAAGCCGACAAAAAGGAAACACTCTCTAGGTAACGAGCGGATATCCAGAGCTGCGTGGGTAAATTCGTTCCATAGCCTATGAATATTTCCATTCCCGTATATGCCAGAGTGTGCAATAGGTCCAGGGCACTGACAAAAAGATAAGCAAACGCCAGAACCATATAAAAATTATTGTCAATGAATCGCCGGGCGTTCAAGGCGATAATAAAAATACAACAGCCCACGATAATGCTAAAAAGTTCAACCACCGAATGAAAAAGAAGGTATTTTCTATCACTGATCGGATACAGAATCACTAGTACCGTAAGAACTGCAAAAATTAAAGCGACTTTTCGAAGAAGGGTATTTCTATCCAGCATGTATAAATGCTCCGTAAGCAGGTGTTTTCATACTAAACAAATGGCCAATGATGTCGCATGCCAAATTTCCGTCTTTATATTACGCATTGGAAAAATGAGTTTTTATAATAAAACAGTATAACCGAGAATGATAGATATGTAACCGTTTTTCTTATTTCGCCGCGCTTCCCTGACGTGGTAAAAGGTCTTATCTGCATAAGTGTATGTTAGATAAATAGTTATTCGCCTGTTTCCTGTCGTAAAGGAACCGGCTAAAACATCTCTAATTCGGTATATATATTAAAACATCATTTATTCCTGGTTGGTATCAATTATTCGATTGCCATAAATGCTCTTATGGTATATCGTAACAAAAAATATTATCGGAATGAGCCCCTGAAATACTAATTTGATAATGGAGGTGTCGATCCCTTGAATATCTGTATTTAGATAAAAAACGCCTCAACTTATTCATCGCTTATGGGCATTGCATGACCCCATAGGATAGGATAGAGTAAAATGATCAGAAAGCGGCTCAAAAAGCCGCCGGCTTGTTAGATATGAGAATTCTCGGTTCAAAAATACTGATGCCGACCGCCTTAAAACCATCGAAAAACTCAGGAGATATATTATGATCGCTGACAGGTTTTCTAAAATAATTGATCCCGGTCGCTTATTCGCTGATTCCTCTGCCGCCCTTCTTGGTTTGGCCTCTCATCGAATGGGATTTATCTTTATCGTTCTTCTGACCGCGCTGGGCTTATACTTAACGGGCTGTTCTGATTCAGATAACGATACCAATCAGAGCGATACCGGCTCCACCGCTGTTGTTCAAAACAAACCCATAGCCTCTCCTGAAGAAGAAGATAAAATTCCCTCGACCATCCCCTGGCAACATGATTATAAGGCCGGTATGGAGCTGGCCCGGCAGCAAAATAAACCTGCCTTGGTGGTGTTTACTACCACCTGGTGTCCACCTTGTTTACAGATGAAAAAAAAGGTATATCCGGACCCCGAGGTGGTTAAAGCCGCCCGGGCTTTTGTGCCTATTATGATAGATCCGGATATTCAAAAACAACTGGCCCAACAATTTAACGTTGAGTTTATACCGACCTATTTCATCTTGACCCCTGACGGCAGCACCAAAGACAAATTCTCCGGTTATCTTGAATCGGGCGAGTTTATTAAAAAACTTCAAAATGCATTACGTCATTATTAAATAGCCCGCTGCCGTTTCATTATCATAAAAACTTTTTCTCTGCTCGGTCCGTATGGATCGAAGGTCTGTATTAAGCAGAGGTGCTCATGAGGGATGATTACCTGTAGTTTGACAAAGGGGAAAAAATAGGACCGGCGCCTCCAACGGTATTGGAGACGCCGGCCCATTTTCTAACTGCCTGGTATGGTATTTATTCTTAGTGCCATACGTCTTCGAGTATTGTGGCGTTTTTGGTCAGTACCCGATCGCCCACGGTAAGAGTTACCCTGTACACCCCCGGACCGGCGGCAGCGCCTCCTCCGCCTCTTCTACCTCTGCCGGCCTGGGCTAATCGCGCGGCCCGGGCCGCTTGATCGCCCGCCACGCCGCCGCGGGCGCCCGTTACGCCGCCGCGGCCCCCTGTGGCCGCCCGGCCGCCCATGCCGCCCCGGGCGCCCCCGGCGCGGGCACGAGCCTGCTGCTGTTGCGGTTGACGTGCTTGTTCCATCTGTGCTGGCGCCGTCATCGTCATATTCCAGCGCACCGTGTTTATGCCTTTAGTGTTTGGTCCGGTTGTCTCAAAGATAACCCGGGCGCCTTTATAAACGGTTACTTTCACCTCGTCGCTCACATCTTCGCGTAAATAGTAGTTGATTGCCACCCCCGCCGGTTCGCTGGGACCGGTGAAATTAATCGAACTGGATGCATTACTGGGGCCGCTGACCCATTTGACTTTAGGTTCAACATCAAAAAGATAAGCGCTCCGTGACAATACTTGCGGCGTCAATTCCTGCAGCGGCGAAATGTCGGTAATAAAAATGCCGCGTCCGTGTGTGCCGACCACTAGGTCGTTCTCCCGCGGATGGATCACCAGATCATGCACCGGCTGGGTGGGCATGTTGTTTTGGAACTTGGTCCAGTTCTCGCCGCCGTCGATCGTCACGTAAACGGCCAGATCCGTTCCCACAAAAAGCAAATTTGGATTTTTATGGTCTTCCTTGATGACGTTGATCGATTCGGCGGGCAAGTTGCCGGCGATCGAGGTCCAGGTCTCGCCGAAATCCTCGGTTTTATAGACAAAGGCCCCAAAGTCATCCCGCCGTAGTCCCGTATAACTGACATAGGCCCTGCCTGGATAATGATGCGATGCGGTTACCCGGCTGACCCAGTATCCTGGATTGCCTTTGATGTTGTCGTTTAATTTGGTCCAGGTTTGACCGCCGTCGCGGGTCACTTGCACGTTCCCGTCGTCGGTGCCCACCCAGAGTACTCCCGCTGTTATCGGGGATTCGTCTATGGTGGTAATGGTGCAGTATTGAATATTTCCGTCCCCGCCTTTGCCGGTGGTCAGTTTCGCCGGATCGTTGGTGGTCAGATCTTCGCTGATAACTTCCCAGAATTCACCCCGGAAAGGTGAACGCAGTAATTTATTGGCGCCATGATATATAACATCTGAGTTATGGGGTGAGACCAAAATCGGAGCACACCAGTTCCAGCGCAGCTCGCGGTCATTATACCTGATACTTTTACTTTCTCCGGTGACCAGGTCCAAACGGCTGATGGGCCCGAACTGGGACTCATTATAAATATAGCGGTTGGTTTTCCAGTCGAAGACGTTGTACATCCCGTCGCCGCCTCCCACGCTGATCCAGTCTTCCAGCCGAATGGGCCGACCGTCTCGCCTGGTGCTTGGTCCCATATGGGATCCGTTATCCTGCAGGCCGCCCGCCACTCGGTAGGGGTACGACATGTCCACGCCAATGGCGTAAAACTGGGCCAGAGGTAATTCGTCGGGATGATATGATGTCCGGCCGCCGTCGTAGGTGATCTTCATGCCGTGATCGTATCCCAATAGCATATGATTGGAATCTGCCGGATCGATCCAGAGTGCGTGGTTGTCGCCGCCGCCGATGGCTGGTGAGGTCCAGGTTTCGCCGCCGTCTTCTGTATAATGGATGCCCACGCTGAGAACATACACCCTTTTATCATCACTGGGATCGACAATAATCTGGCCGTAGTAATAACCGGGGCTGCCGCCGATGCTGCGCCCTTCGGGGCTTACCTTTCGCCAGGTCGCCCCGGTGTCGTCCGAACGGTACACTTCCCCGCCGATCATGTTGCGGCTGGATTTGTGGTCGAGTAGCTCTTGATAGCGTTCCTCATCGCTCATGCCGGGCTTGTTGGCGTTTTCTATCGAAGCATAGACTATGTTCGGGTTTTTGGGATATATACAAACGCCGATCCTTCCCAGCATCCCCTTGGGCAGACCGCCGCCGAGCTCTTCCCAGCTCGCGCCCCCATCGGTGGTCTTATATATCCTGCTGCCCGGACCGCCCAGATCGTAGGAAAATGGCACCCGCACCTTATCAAACGTGCAGGCGTAAAGTACGTTGGAATTCGAAGGATCCATAGCGACGTCCACCACGCCGATATGTTTGTCTTTAACCACCGGGCATAATATTTTATTCCAGGTTCTGCCGCCATTGGTGCTCTTATAGAGACCGCGATCCGGATTTTCGGAATAAAGATGCCCCAGAGCCGCCACATAAACGACATCGGGATTAGAGGGGTGGATCACAATCCTGCCGATGTGGTGGGATTCGGGCAGACCCATATTGGTCCAGGTTTCGCCGGCGTCGGTGGACTTGTAAACCCCGTCGCCCCAATAGGTGCTGCGGGAATTGTTGGCCTCTCCCGTGCCTACCCAGACAATGTCGGGATCGGACCAGGACACCGTCACGTCGCCTATCGAAATCACCTTCTCATAATCGAAGATCGGCGTAAAGGTCTGGCCGTTATTGGTCGTCTTCCACAGCCCGCCGGAACCCGTCGCCGCATAAAACGTATAGGGCTGCTTCTCCGGGTCCGGCACCGCAAAATCCACAAACCGACCGCTCTGACGCGTCGGCCCGATCCCGCGATACGCAAAACCGCTCAGCAGGTCTTCCGTAAACTGCTGGCCGTAAATATCGCCCGTAAATATCAATAGGCACAGCAGTAACAGCAATCCGCTTAGAGGCTGGTAAAATTTTACCGAACTGTTCATAACGTTTTCTCCTTTCGTTTAAGAGTATGATTTAATGAAAAATACAACGTCTGATATTACTCGATCTGGCGGCCAAATGCAATCTTTTCAAACATTATTTATTAAACAAATATTTAAGTCACTTTAATCCTTAACTTACATGAACTTAAAGCTTTATAGCAACCTCTGACAACTCGGTAGAGTAAGGCTTCGCCCCGCGCGTGGTATGGAATTAACTTGCAAATGATCTGGTGATTAAGTTGTTTAATTGAGGTTGAAAAATGAATTCAGACCCGCAAAATTTTAATATCGTCCCAAAAGTTGGGGAGCGACGTTCCGAATAACGATGCTGTGCCATACAACTGAATCCTGCGTTTAGGGCATGGTAGGCTTCCGGCGGGATTG
>LJUC01000172.1 GCA_001303695.1 Phycisphaerae bacterium SM23_30 | reverse complement strand
GTACCTGCCGGTGGTTATTGCGGCTGTTGAAAGCCTGGTAGATAAAAAATTTTCTCCTCATGTTTTCACTTCAGAAGGCTCCTTCACCCTTTTAATAGCCGTAAGCGGGCCTGTCGCAAAGCGGATAAATATGAATTCCGGGATAGGATTATTAGGCCATGGATGGCGAGCCAACAATACCATCGGGCGGGCTGTTAGACTATGTATGATCAACATCGGTGACCTTTGGCCCGGCGAACATGATTTAGCCCTGATTGGCCGACCATCACCGCATACATTTTATGTGATGGCGGAAAGTGAGGAGTCTAATCCATGGCAGCCGTCTCATGTTACTGCAGGTTTTAAGCCTGAAGAATCCTGCGTCACCGTTGCTACCGTTATGGGCTATGGCGGTACGGGTTTGGGAATCTACGGTGGAGGAACGGTTTTACCCTGGTCCGAAGAAGCAGTACTGCATGAAATTCTTCAGGATGTGGCCAAAGACCGAAGAATTTTCCTGCATGATCCCAGGAGTGGTAATAGAGTTCATCCTCAGACACATGTCATCGTGCTCCATCCGGAGTTTGTCAACGAACTGCATCAAAAAGGTTTCACCGGCCAGAGTCTTCGAGATTATATAATTGAGAAGACCGCCGTACCATATGAAGATTTAAGCGAGAATGAGATCCAGGGTATCAAAAACCGTATTGCGGATAAGAGCGAAGTATTTTTCGGGTCGGATATCATTCCTCCGGACCGCATACCTGTTTTTGAAAAATCGCTCAAACCTGGGGGCAGGGTTCCGGTAGTTTTATCTCCCCGGGATATCCACATAATTGTCGCGGGTGGTATAACGGGTTATTCGTTCGGGTTTGCGTATGCACGGGGCGCGCTTCAGACAAAACTGATACGCTGATTCCGCTAATCCGGTTTATACATTATACATGGCTTGTCTTCATCGGGGCCGGGTGTGTAGTTCCTTAAGCCGGATTTACGCGTATTGATGTCTGATGCGCCCTTCTTTTTTACGTCTTCTTTCAGCCATGCTGCTTATTTATCAGCTTTGCCGCGTGTAATATACTTGCCGTAATCTTGATATTGTTTTATCTTGGCCTGGGTTTCCGGCATCGCAATCTGAGGAATTTCTTCAGAAGCATGTCTCATTATCCATTCCAGGTGTTCATGCTCTTTTACAGCGGAGAAACGGGGGTTCTGAATATCATCTGCATCCCAGGCGACTTGATATTTTCCTCCGGTGTGAGATACCTTGCCATGTACCCGGCAAACGGGGCATGCTATTTCCGGGAGGCCTTTTTCTAGATAGAAGATGTTACAATGGCAGACCGGGCAGGAAACAGGCGTATCTTCTCCCAAATACTTGACCTGGTTAAACGGGAGTTTCATAGATTTCGCCAGGTTGCGCCCTAATTGCCGGCTTCTTTCAATCGCCCATGCATTATCAGGCGTGAGGGCTGCTCCTCTATCGGCGCAGTGGTTTATCTGGACCTGGTCAACTAAAGTAGAAAAATGCTGTAAAAATATGTGAATGGTGGGCAAACCAAGGCTGCTCCAACCGTCATAGCCGGAGCCGCCTACCGATATTGCAGCGGACAATATTTTCCTGTCACGGGCATGTGGATTATTAAAGAAGAAGTGATTTATTTTTTCAGTGACGCATATTAAGGAAGCAGGGGCCCGGAGATGGTATACCGGGGCAGCCACTATCAATGGATTATCTACTAGCATGGTATTGTCCAGGAGCCAATCCGTGTCGTCATGAGGGCATTTCGCGTTCTTAAAACAGGCGCCGCAGCTTGTACAGGGCAGGATTTTTAATTCAATCGCCCTGATAATTTCAGATTCTACCCCTTCTTCTTCAGCGGCCATTAAAGCTGCCTTTAAAAATGCCTCGCTGTTCCCGTTTTTTCTTCCGAAAGAAAGCCCGATGATCTTCTTTGAAGTCATAGTTCTCCTTTGTAGATAACTGAGATTTCAGGACTATATTGACATTGATAACATACTAATATAGTATAGTTTGAATTACAAATCAAATATAATGTGTAATATCATATCGATACTCAGCTCTGGATTACACTGACCCATGTAGAGTAGTTACAGATACGCCCATAAGAAAGATATCGGTACTCTACTCTTGAGAGAAAAAGACAAAGGCAAATATATCTTTGTGTTTTTTTATGGAAAATATCATTATCAGATCCGGATTCCCCGCGTATGAGTAATCTTTGGTTCCAGGTAATTGCCTGGATATTTGGGGGATATTTGAGCTGGAAGAGCACCGTGGTAGATTGATACCCAAGTGGAAATTTATACAATGAAAAAAAGGTCATGACCCGATAATACTCCTCTGCTTGAAAAGGAGAAGATAAATGGTGGACCGTGAAATTTCAACAAAAATGCGCCAATTCGGTAATGAAACAATTGAAGTAATATACCGCAAGGCGCAGCCTCTTAATACCCAGCACTTCGGGATAGAATTACAGGCTCTTTCGAAGATAGAATTCAAACCCGGCTCTACTGTTTTGAAAAAAGGGACAACGTTTATTGAACATGGGGCTGCCTTGCCTTGTGATATTATCTGGGAACGGGATATCGGCGTTAAAATAAGGGACGGGATCACCATCTATGCTGATATTTTCCGCCCGGTCGAAGGTAAAAATCTGCCGGCAATACTAAGCTGGAGCCCGTATGGAAAAACCGTCCCCCAGAAAGCACCGCCTGGGGTTGATCCAGAGGCTGTTTCCGGCCTGCAGAAATTTGAAGGCGCGGACCCGGCTTATTGGTGCAATCATGGTTATGCAGTGATTAACGTAGACTCGCGTGGCTCGTTATACTCTGAAGGCGATATCGATTACTGGGGTACTTCCGGCGCTAATGACTGTTATGATTTTATCGAATGGACGGCAACCCGGGAATGGTGTAACGGTAAAGTAGCCATGTCAGGGAACTCCTGGCTGGGCATTATTCAATGGTTTGCAGCTTCTTTAAATCCACCTCATCTTGCGGCTATCGCTCCATGGGAAGGGCATATTGACCTGTACCGTTACGACGTTCTGCGCGGGGGTATCGTTGATAATGCCTTTTGTGATTTCAACACTGGTACCCAGATTGGACAGAAACGAGTCGAAGATATGGCCGCCATGGCCATTAAATATCCGCTGATGAATGCTTACTGGCAGGATAAGGGCGCCAATCTTGAAAGTATAAAGATGCCTGCATATATCGTCGCAAGCTGGGGGGGCCATCAGACGATTGATGCATTCCGCCGCATATCCTCTAAAGAGAAATGGCTGAGAGTTCACAATACCGGAGAATGGCCTGACTATTATGAATATGCAGATGATCTGAGGCGTTTCTTTGATTATTTTCTGAAAAATATCAGCAATGGTTGGGAGAAAACTCCGCGGGTACGCCTTTCGGTACTTAACCCCGGGGGTATCGATCAGGTAAATCGCCCGGAGAAAAAATGGCCGCTCGTAAAAACCAAATATGAAAGACTCTACCTGGATGCTTCAAACGGGGCTCTTACCCCTGATCTTCCCGTAAATGAATCCTCAGTTCGTTATGATTCGGGCGACGGGCATAGTGAAGTTACCTTCACGACCAAATTCCAAAATGATAGTGAGTTTATCGGCTACATCAAACTGCATTTATGGGTCGAAACTGAAAGCGCTAATGACGCTGACATATTCGTGCTGGTTCACAAATTAGACTCAGCGGGAAAACCTGTAATCGGAGGTTTCGGGTTCGTCGGCCCGGATGGCAGGTTGCGGGTTTCGCACCGTCAATTGGATGCCGAACGTTCCACACCCTGGTTTCCATATCATCCTCATGACAAGGAAGAACTAATCCGGCCTGGTCAAATTGTTCCTGTGGATATCGAGATCCGACCAATCGGCATGCACTGGCAGGCGGGAGAGCAGCTATGCCTGACTGTAGCCGGGCATAACGTACTTGGCCGTTTTAGAAAAGGACCGGTACCTGGCGGCGGGATTTTAGCCGGCCCGGCTTCCCGCAATAAAGGATATAACAGTATCCACACCGGCGGCCGCTATGATTCTTATCTTCTTGTGCCACGGATCATATAATTCTGATTATTAAGAAAATAAGCTGAAGGAGAGAAGCATTTATGAAAAAGTTCAATTCTTTGCTTAGTGAGTTGAAAATACGTGGATACACCTACCGCAACCGTATTGTAACCGGTCCGACTCTTTTTGCTTCTGCCGCTTTCATACCGGAGATATCTGAAAATATCTATCGTATGATTGAAAACCGTGCCAAGGGTGGGGCGGCGGCCGTTATGGTAGGAGAAATCGGCATTAATTTTGAAGAATGCGGTTCTCCGTTTACAAAACCCTTTGATTACAATATCACCAAAGGCCCGGTGTTTGAAGCACTTGCCCATTATGCGACGGTCATCAAGAAACACGGTTCGATCGCCCTGATGGAGATTTGCCATGAAGGTTCGGAATGTGAAGTTGCAGAGCCTTACGGACCTATTGACTGCGTCAACTCTCGCGGTAAAACGGTCAAAGCCATGGATGAATTTACCATGCATAAAATTTGCGATGACTTTACCCGTGTTGCCGTATTTTTTAAAGCCGCTGGTTTTGACGGAATTGTACTGCATGGGGCCCATGGTTTTTTGATTCAACAGTTTATCTCTCCTGCGATGAACCAGCGTAAAGACCAATACGGCGGCAGTATGCAGAACAGGGCTCGCTTCCCAATTATGATCCTCGAAGCACTTCGTAAGGGCTTGGGCGAGGATAGAATCCTTGAACTGCGCATCAGCGCCGAAGACGGCTTTCCAGGCGGCATGACCATAGATGATACGGTTGAGTTCAGTAAGCTCATAGACGGAAAGGTAGACATCATTCACATATCGAATGGCCTGAAAAACAAGGGGAACCGTACCCATACATTCACCAGCATGTATGATGAGCATGGATTTAATGTAAAATATGCCGCTATGGTGAAAAAAGCCGTAAAAAAATCGAGAGTTGCGGTTATCGGAGGGATGAACAGCCCTGAATTCTGCGATGGTGCCATTGTAGCTGGTAAAACTGACCTTGTCATACTCAGCCGCCAGGCTTTTGCGGATCCTGATTTTGCCAATAAAGCCGCCAGTGGTAAAGAGCAATACATCCGGCGTTGTGTAAGATGTTTCAGTTGTTATCCCGGACCCAGAGAACACGAATCTGAAAGTATGCCTTTTACCATGCCTCCTCTGCCGGGTGGGATAACCAGCCTCCTTGATCTGGTCTTGCAACAACAGGCTCCTGAAACGCTGGAGGAAATGCTGAAGAGGATCGACAGTAATGAAATGATGTCCCCCGCGTCCATGGGTCAATGCGCCATTAATCCGGCCGTTTCGAACAAGGTATATCCGGAACTCTTCCCGGTACCACAAAGCTCAAAGAAAGTCCTGGTTATCGGGGGAGGCGTTGCAGGGATGCAGGCAGCCCTTACCGCTGCTGACCGCGGCCACAAGGTCACGTTGGTAGAAAAAAGCTCGCAGCTTGGCGGTGTCATGCGCTTTGCCGAATTTGATGCCGATAAAAAAGACTATTACGATTTCATCAAGGTCCTTCGCCTCGAACTCGAAGCCAGCGGCGTGGACGTCATCCTAAACTGCGAAGCGGATAAAAAAACGATATATCAGATTGCACCGGAATATGTGGTAATAGCTATAGGAGCCGTTTCCAAACCTTCTGATATTGAAGGCGCTGAAAATGCGTTGGATGTTCTTGAAATATATTTCAACCCCCATAAAGTCGGCGATAACGTGGTGATAGTGGGGAGCGGGTGGAGTGGCTGTGAAGCTGCTATTCACCTTGCCGGAGTAGGTAAAAAGGTCACCCTGATCGCCCGACGTGATATCCTTGCGCCTGAAGTGTCCGGCATGTCGAGGACGTCTATGCTTGATGAAATGGACCGCCGGAATGTGAAATCATTAACTGGTTTAAAAACGGAAAAAATTTGCCGGGACGGCGTTTATGTCATCGATAAAAACGGGAACGAACAGTTTATCAAGGCAGATACAGTCGTTACTGCTCTTGGAAGAGTACCGGATACTGAAAAAACAAATCAAATTAAAGAAGCTTGTGAAGGCATACCCTGTAAAGTGGTTGGAGATTGTAATAAGGCCGGGAAAGTAAAAGATGCCGTAAAGTCAGGTTATATCGCGGCGAACCTGATCATTTAACTGATCAATAAGGAGACCTGCTATGTCCGACTACAAGTACCTTTTTCAGCCCTTGAAGATTAATAAATATACCTATAGAAACAGAATTGTGGCCGGTCCGATGTTATTCGGCTTGATGTATCAACACAAAGAGTTGGCAGAACTGCAATACAGGAATATCGAAGACCGCGCAAGGGGTGGAGCAGCCGCAGTAGAAGTGGGTGAAACCAGCATTAATGGCACGGATGCAGAAAGACTTCCGATGTTTACCCCCGTCGACTACACCAGGTACTCCGGTCCTGATTTTGAGGGTTTTCAGAAATATGCCGACGTCATCAAAAAACATGGGGCTGTGGCTCTGATCGAGCTGTTCCACGCCGGATGTGAAAAAACCATGCTACCAGGGCATCCGAACCCCAGAGGGCCGGTAGGTTATACCCGGGATGATGGCGTCGTCGTCGAGCAGATGGATGAGCGGATGATGAAGAAAGCCTGTGAGGATTTTGCCACAGCCGCGGCCTTCGTAAAGGCGGCCGGTTTTGATGGCGTTTTAACACACTCCGGGCATGGCTGGCTCTTTTCTCAATTTTTATCTCCATTGACTAATACAAGGGATGATAAATACGGCGGAAGTCTCGAAAACAGAACCCGCTTCCCCATCGAAATATTCCAAAAAATCAGAGAACGTGTGGGCTCTGATTTTATCATCGAAGCCAGGATCAATGGCCGGGACGGCGTTCCCGGTGGCATCGAACCGGAAGAGGTAGGCCAATTCTGCCATATGCTCGAAGGTGTGATTGACTCGGTACACATCTCTGCCGGCCTTTACAGTAACCCTGTAGTCACAAACCAATTCTCGTCGATGTTTGTGGAACATGGTTGCAATGCCGGACTTTCCGCAATCGTAAAAAAGTACACCTCTCTTCCGGTAGGCGTCATAGGCGGCATAAACTCTCCCGAACTGGCTGAGAGAATAATCGCCGACGGTAAAGCGGATTTCGTGATTCTTGCCAGGCAAATGATTGCCGACCCGGAATTTCCTATTAAAGCTCGAAACAAATGCGGGGAAGAAATTAGAAGATGTATACGCTGCTTCACTTGCTTCACCGGCTCGCCTGAAGCCGGCTATGTTCCTCCTGATGACGGAAAGCCTTTCATGGCCAAAGTAGGTAGTTGTAGCATTAATCCAAAAGCTAACCTGCTTGCTGCAATCCGTGATATGCCCAAACCGAAGGAATCACGTAGAGTGTTGGTTGTTGGAGGTGGTGTGGCTGGAATGCAGGCAGCCATTACCGCTGATGAAAGAGGCCACCAGGTTACTTTGGTGGAAAAAAACGATAAACTTGGCGGTGTACTTAACTTTACCGATATAGATGTGAATAAAGGCGACCTACGAAACTTTAAAAATCTTCTCGTGAATGTAATACAGAAAAGTAATGTGGCTGTCAATCTCAACACTGAAGTCGATCCGGAATACATCAACAAGGTGAAACCTGAGGCAATTATTCTTGCCCTCGGCGCAACTCCGCTTGCGCCGTCGATTCTCGGAATTGGTGGTGCGGTCCACGCTCTGAAAGTATATGAACAGGCCAACAGTATTGGTAAAAGCGTTATTATAGTAGGCGGCGGCCTGGTAGGTTGTGAAACAGGTCTTCACCTCGCTAAAACAGGGCACAACGTTACGATTATTGAGATGTTGAAGCGGCTTTCGAATGAATCTTTTGGCATGTACCGTGAAGCGCTGATGCTTGAAATGGATAAGTACAAGGTCACAGGCAAAACCAGGTATCGATGTTCTGAAATTACCAATAACGGTGTCTGGGCAATAAACGATAACAGTGTTCGTGAATTCTTTACCGCGGATACTGTAGTGTATGCTCTGGGAATGAAGCCAAACAGCACCGAAAAGTTACGAGCGGTTGCGGGTAATATTCAAGTATTTGAAGCGGGGGACTGTGTGAAACCTGGTAAAGTTGGTGAAGCGGTTAGTGAAGGTTTTACTGCGGCAATGGCAATAACGTAGGGAGTGATATCGCAACCCATGCATGACCTGTTCTCCGGCAACTGAGTAATGAGCCTACAGAAAGGTTTGTAATAGATCGAATCAAGAATAACATACGGAATGAGGATAATATCAGTCAACTTCTTCAACTTGTGAATGAAGAGTTGGTAAATGACTCTCACTCTTTCGCTGATCAAAAATCTTTTACACAAAACCACTATGGCTAAATCACTCCCCGATTATTTTAAAGACCCCTTTTTAGTGGAGACAGGCAGATTGGTCTTTGCCTGAAATAATGCCTAATGAGTTAATAATACAATATCTTTGCTCGCCACTCTACCAATGGAAAGTCGCGTCGAGCCAATATTTTCTACGTTTTCGAGACTAGTGCGTAGATATGGGTATGATTACGCGCGGGTAATATGCGCTTTTTAGAGCC
>LJUC01000015.1 GCA_001303695.1 Phycisphaerae bacterium SM23_30 | reverse complement strand
GGCCTGGCGTCGGTTCTGGCAGGAGCTGAAACAGAGGCAGTCGGGAATTTTGCGGGGATTACCGGATCTCGAGGATCGTGCATATAGCGTGATGGCGGGGGGAGACTTCGCCCTGATCAAGGCGGTGGAAGGATTCGAGGATTTCACCGATTTCGGCCGGTACCAGTTGCAGCAGGGGGGGGTGCAAAAGGGCGACGTGGTGGTGGCGATTACCGAAGGGGGCGAGACTTCGTTTGTGATCGGGACGGCCTGGGGCGGGCTGAAGGCGGGGGCGGAGGTGTTTTTTGTATATAACAATCAAAGCGAGGTATTGTGCCGGCATGTACAGCGTTCGCGAGAGGTGATCGAGGAGTCGAAGATAGTCAAGCTGGAGCTGACTACAGGTCCGATGGCGATAACCGGCTCGACCAGGATGCAGGCCACGACGGCGGAATTGCTGATGGTGGGGAGCGCGCTGGAGACGGCGCTGGTTGGTTTTTTAAAAGGGTATTTGTCGGCGACTGAATTTAAGAGACTGGGAATCAGCGAATGGTCGGCGGATCAATACCATCTATGTTTTGTCGATCTGTTGAAGCGATTGATGAGTTCATCGGCGGTGGATTCGTTGGCGCGGGCGACGCGGTTCGAGGAAGAAATTTATCGCCGACACGGTTTGATAACATATACCACGGATGAGTTTATGCTCGATGTGCTCACGGATACCACGGAACGTTCACCGACGTTTATGCTGCCGCCTTTTCGCAGGGATGATGATACCGTTTCGCCGCGTTCTTGGGCCTTTATAAAGAATCCTTATCGCAGCACGCGAGATGCTTGGTTTCGGATGCTGGGGCGGGCCCCGCGGGGTTTGGAATGGGGATCGACGGTATATGAACGGATGAAAGCGCCGCAGAAGTTGCAGGCGGACCCGCCGCGGCTGGGTAACAGCGAGATATATAAATTTCAGATTGGCAACGAGCCGGATCCAAACCGCACCGATGCGCCTGATTCGGCGCTGATGGCAATAGCCGTGGGCGAGCAAGCCGATGAGTTGATACGGGCGGGTTTGCAGAGATTCGGCGGCGGTTTTAAGAAGACGGCGGCCATTTATCTGGGAGCCGAGACATCAGATAAACAGACGGATGAGGTTTTTCCCGTTCTGTGTGAGCCGGCGGATTCGCCCCTGCAGCTTTGGCGTCACTTGGCGATTAAGCTGGTGTTGAATACCATTTCGACGGCCACTATGGCCCGGATGGGTCGAGTGATAGGAAACGCCATGATCTGGTTATCTCCAAGTAATAAAAAGCTCATTGACCGCGGTTCCCGGTTGATTTCTCAACTGACCGGCTGCGGTTATGATGAGGCGTGTATCTTATTGCATCAGGCCATGGAGGAGGTGGAGAAACGCTCGCGGGCGGCCGAAGAAGTTCCCTCGCCGGTGGCGCTGGCTATCGAGAGGAGAGGCTTAAAAGCAGTGAGTGAATAAGCCATCCGTATAGGCGGTTAACATGCCCACGCGCGCGAGCACGGCATCCGGCAACTGAATAGAAGGGATTGACGAACCCCTATTTTTACGCCGAGAGCTAATTTTAGTAAAGTAGGTATTTTTCTCTGATTTTCAGGAAGCGGTTCAGTTCGTCCTGCCAGTTGGATCGCAGGGTTTCCAGGGAAGATTGGGCGATGATGGCTTCACGGATGGAGGCGGAACCGCAGAGACGGTCGAAGTGGGCGATGCGCCATTCAAATTGTTGTGGATACATTTGATAGATGGTATTGACGATATTGATGCCGCACCAATAAGGTTCGAACCGATCCCGGTCGGTCAAGATGATTTTGATCCCGAAGCATCGTTGATTTCTATATTTTGAACCGTTGGGAGTATAGGAAGTCGGCTCAAATCGTATCCCGGCCGGATTTAGGTTGTTTAGTCGAGAGGCGAGTTTTTGGGCATCGATCCAGGGGGCGCCGAATAGCAGGAAGGGGGTGTCGGTGCCGCGTCCTTCGGAGATGTTGGTGCCCTCTAATAGACATATGCCGGGATAGACGGCAGCGGTTTCCACGTCAGGCATGTTGGGGGAGGTCTTGATGAATTTTAGCCCGGTTTGATCGTACCACAAAGTGCGTCGCCATCCTTCCAGGGGAATAACTTTCAGGTCGGCCTTAACCCCGTCTTTGAGCCATCCCTGGTCGTTGAACATTTGAGCCAGCTCTCCTACGGTCATGCCGTGGCGAACGGGAATCGGATGCAGACCCACGAAAGTAGAAAACTGAGGCTCGAGGATGTTGCCTTCGACCTGTCGGCCATTGATGGGGTTGGGACGATCCAGGACGACGAAGGTTTTTCCTTGTTCGGCGGCGGCTTCCAGGGCCAGCGACATGGTGGAGATATAGGTATAGAAGCGGGCGCCGATATCTTGAATGTCGAAGACCAGCACGTCGATGTCTTTGAGCATTTCGGGGGTGGGTTTTAGGTTTTTTCCGTAGAGGCTGTAAACGGGGATGTCGAATTCGGGTTCGTCAACGAGGTCGGTGGTGCGGCGGCCGCCTTCGACGCCGCGAATGCCGTGCTCCGGACCGAAGAGGGCGGTGACCGTTACGTCGGGCATATCGGCAAAGATGTCGGCGATGTATTGATCTGCGCGATTGTAGGCGGTGTGGTTGGTGATGATACCCAGGCGTTTGTTCTGGAAGATACTTTCATACGAACCAACCTGATCCAGGCCGGTTTTAACAAAGTCGGCACAACTGGAGATCAAGGTCATGAGGACGAGGATTATTGAGATTTTAATGATCTTCATAATATCTCCCTTCTTATGTTGTTCCAAACAAAGGTCCGGATCAGGCAAGGTCTGTAACGGTAATTATTATATCCGGATTTATTAACGAAGCATCTTCTTTTTGGAAATATTGCTTATACGTCTCTAAAGTGATACCAGCAGGGAGGTTACAAAAACAGGCGCTTGGATTCGTAGCTAAAACGCGGTCGAGGGTGATTTATAATCTTGTTGACTCCGACCGGCACCTTTTTGTAACATTTGTAAATATGGAGACTACGCATGTTCATATCATTTTTAGGAGTGGAGTATGAAATTTACGCGATGGTTAGCGGTTATTCCGGTGTTTTGGTTTGGCGCTGCCGTTTGGGCCCAGTCGGTCCCCCCAAAAGTTAATAAAGATAAATTAAACGAGATTGACGCGGTTGTCAAAGAGGAGATCGAAAAAGGCAATTTCCCCGGGGCGGTGGTGTGCGTGGGACAGGGCGATGAGGTTCTTTATCATAAAGCTTTTGGCAATGAGGTTATTGAACCCTACCGGGAACCCATGAGTAAAGATACTATATTTGACATGGCATCGGTGTCCAAGCCGATGGGTACGGCGACGTCGATAATGATCTTGTGGGATCGCAAAAAGATTAATTTGGATGACAAGGTGGGCAGGTATCTGCCGGAGTTTGCGGTGAAGGGCAAAGAGGACGTAAGAATTAAGCATCTTCTAACACATACTTCCGGTTTGCCGGCTTACACCAACGCCGCGGAATTAAAAAAGCAGTTTGGACAGCCCTGTCCGGATAAGGTGATCGAGAAGATATGCAGCTTTGAGGCGCTGGACAAACCCGGCGAGACGTTTCGTTACAGTTGTCTGGGTTATATTACCCTGGCGAAGATTGTGGAATTGGCGAGCGGCAAGGCGGTCGATCGGTTTGCCCGGGAAAACATTTTCCAGCCTCTGCAGATGGAGCATACTACTTATAATCCTCCTCAAGCCTGGGAGAAAGATATTGCCGCCACGCAGATTTTCGAGGAAAAACTTTTGCGCGGGTTCGTGCATGATCCTTTGGCACAGTTGAATGCAGGGATATCCGGCAATGCGGGGCTTTTCACCAACGCCCATGATCTGTCGATTTACTGCCGGATGATTTTAAACGGAGGCAGTTACCACCAAGTTAAAATCTTGAGTCCGGAGGCGGTTAAGTTATTGACCACGCCTCAATTGGAAAATCGGGCGTATGGTTTTGACGTGAGTTCCAGTTATTCCTGGATCAAGGGTGAACATGCCGCCGAGAAAAGTTTTTGTCACAGCGGCTATACGGGGACGTCGGTGGTCTGTGACCCGGCAAATAAGATATATGTTATTATCCTGACCAATCGGGCCCATCCGCATGATAAAGGCGATGTAAAACCAATTCGCAAGAAGATAGCGAATATGGTGTTTAAGGCATTGGAGAAGTGATCGACTATTTCTAAGGGTGATGAAATGAGTTACACGAGTGGTTTGAAGAGAGGTGTTTCGCGGCGGAAGTTTTTGGCAGGGACTATTAAAGGGGCGGCGGCAGCGCCGGTTCTTTTGGGGGGTCTGACGTCCTGTAAGAGTGCAAATCAAATAAAGGGTTCGGGGAAAGTAAAGTCACAACAGTTGGAGGAGATAATTAACCGTCGGTTCCGGCGGGAAAAAATCGCGCATCTTCCCACGCCGCTGGAGAAGCTGGACGTTCTGACCGCCGAACTGGGCGGGCCTCAATTGTATGTTAAAAGAGACGATCAGACCGGTTTGGCCTTTGGGGGCAATAAGACGCGGAAACTGGAATTTATCATTGCGGACGCCCTTGACAAAAAAGCGGAGGTGATTATCACCTGGGGCGGGGAGCAGTCCAACTGGTGTCGGCAGACGGTGGCGGCGGCCCGGATGTTCGGCATAAAACCGGTCCTGGTGCTTTCCCAGAAAGAGGCCGGGGCGGTGAAATACGACGGTAATTTGTTTTTGGATGCCCTTTTGGGCGCGGACATCAGGTTTGTGGCGCCGGGCACGGACCGATCCAGAATTACCGAGGACGTCACTGAGGAGATGCGGGCCCAGGGGCATAATCCTTATGTAGTGGCGGTGGGCGGTTCAAGCGTGGGGGGGTCTATGACCGAGCCGATCGGGGCAGTGAGTTATACCGGCGCTTTCTTAGAGACTTATAACCAGGCTCAAGAGATGAGTATTAAGGTTGACTACCTTGTTCACGCGAGCGGTTCGGGGGGGACGCAGTCAGGTTTGGTGGTGGGGGCCAGGGCCGCGGCGCCGGAGGTTAAGGTGGTGGGGATCAGCGTGGGAGGGGCCAAAGCGGCGAGCCAGAGAAACATAACAGAGATTTCCCGGGGGGTGTTTGAAGCTTTGGGATTGGAGATGACCATTTCGCCGGAGGAGATTATTGTATTTGATGACTATGTGGGAGAGGGTTACGGTGTTCTGAACCAGGAGATTGCCGATGCCATCCGTTTGACGGCCCGGAAGGAAGGGATTCTACTGGATCCCGTTTATACGGGTAAAGCCATGGCGGGATTGATGGATTTGATTAAGCAGGGATACTTCAAGAAGGATGATAACGTGATTTTCATGCATACGGGAGGAACGCCGGCTTTGTTTGCCTATAAAGAGCAGCTTCTGGAGATGATAAAGTGAGCGTAACCTTCAAGGAGTCGGTTCTTATTTGATATTGGTAGTTGGTTGATTGTCCCAACGAAGATTAAGAGTTTTTATAAGGAGGTAATCATGTCTCGAAAAAACAGATTTTGGATTGATGTGACGGTTGTTTTGTTTTTTATCCCACTGGTTTCGGTGGTTTCGGCGCAGGAAAAGTTTACCATCGAGCAGATATTAAGTGCGCCGTTTGTGACGGAGCTGGTCTCGGCTAAAGATGTCGATCGGATAGCCTGGATGGAGTTTCAGATGGGCAGGCGTAATGTGTTCACGGCGGCGGGGCCGGATTTCAAGCCGACGCGTTTGACCTATTGGTACGAGGATGACGGGACCGATATGTCGAGCCTGCGGATTTCGGACGACGGTGTGGTGGTGGTATTCGTTCGAGGGCACACTCCGAATCGGGACGGCTGGATTGCCAATCCCAGCAGTTTTCCCGAGGGGGCCGATCGGGCCATCTGGGCGGTAAAGACCGGCGGCGGCGCTCCTCCCTGGCGGGTGATCGAAGGCAGCGGGCCGATGCTGTCGCCGAACGGAAAATGGATTCTTGTTCAGGATGGCGGCGAGATATATGAAGTGCCGGTGGAATTTCGTTCGAGCGGAACCTTTGCAAAGTGCGGTTTGAAGCCGCTCTTTCGGACGCATGGCAGCAATTCCAATTATCGCTGGTCGCCTGACAGCACCAAAATCGCTTTTGTGAGTAATCGTGACGATCACAGTTTTATTGGGATTTATGATCATGAGACCCGCAAAATATCTTATGTAGCGCCTGGTGTGGACAGAGATACCAGTTGCTCCTGGTCGGACGACGGTAAAAGAATAGCTTTCATTCGTCGGCCCGGCTCAACCTTTTCACAGATTATTTCTTCTGCCGGACAGGGCACCACCGGCAGAGGAACTACCGGCCGGGGATTTCGCATCGGCCAAACCGTCACAACCCGTACCCAAACGCAAATGGTGTCCGGTCCGGGATTTCGGCAGGCGCGCTTCAAGGACGGCCATACGCTGACCTTCTGGGTGGCGGACCTGGAAACAGGTAAGGCGCATAAATTCTGGCATAATCCCGAGGATCGAACCTTTGGTAACATTCGCAGTTTTGAATGGGCCGGAGACAGCGTCATTTTTCAACTGGAACGCAACAACTGGCGACATTACTATTCGGTTCAGATCGATGGCGATCCGGATGCCATTCCGGTAGATATAACACCGGGAGAGGGACTGGCGGAGTTTACAGGATTATCCAAGGACGGCATGTATTTGTATTACTGCACCAATGTGGGTGATATCGATCGGCGACATCTTTGGAAGACACCGACGTCGGGCGGCAGGTCCGTGCAACTAACAAAGGGTGACGGCATTGAAACCTCGCCTGCTGCTTTGGCTTCGGGCGATAAGATGGCGGTGATTTATTCCGACGCCAAGCGACAGCTCTCGGTGGCCTTGGTGGATGCTGAGGGGGGGGAGGCTGAAATTATCGCTCCAAAAGTGCCTCCTGGATTTCCGCTGGAGGAGCAGGTGGTTCCCGAAAATGTTATGCTCACGGCCGAGGACGGTCTGCAGTTTAACAATCAGGTATTTGTGCCGAAAGACATAGGGCGGGGCGAGCGGCGGCCGGCGCTTTTGTTTATGCACGGCGGTCCGATGCGGCAGATGCTTTTGGGGTATCATTACATGTATTTCTATAACATGGCCTATGCCATCAACCAGTACTTCTGCAATCGGGGCTATGTGGTGATGTCGGTTAATTACCGTACCGGTATCGGGTACGGTCAAAAATTTAGAAATGCCCCCAATTGCGGTGCGCGGGGCTCGGCCGAATATCAGGATATTCTGGCGGCGGGTAAATACCTGCAATCCCGGCCGGATGTGGATCCTGAACGTGTGGGTTTGTGGGGGCTTTCCTACGGCGGCATTTTAACGGCCATGGGTCTTTCGCGGAATTCCGAGGTATTTGCCGCGGGCGTGGATATCGCCGGGGTACATCTGCGGGGCAGTTCTCTAGATCCGGAGAATCTTTCCTTCCAGTCATCGGCGGTGGCCACGATCGATAATTGGACCTCGCCGGTACTGCTGGTGCACGGCGACGACGATCGCAATGTGAATTTTTCCCAGACAACAGGGCTGGTGCAGCTTCTGCGGGCGCGAGATATTCATTATGAGCTGATTGTTTTCCCGGACGAGGTGCACGATTTTCTGGTGTTTGATAAATGGTTGATTACCTTTAACGCGGCGGATGATTTCTTCCGCAGATTTTTGATGGAGAAATAGTTTCCACGAATAACAGGAGGCATCAATGGCGGGCTAAGAGCCCGCTCTAAAACTATAACTTTCCCGTCGGTGGCGTCGGGGATTTAAGATCGATATGGTTTTTAGCCGGCCTGGTTATAAATCTCGCTCCAGGGCGGTACCTCGCGGGTAGCGACCTCAAAGATCGAACCCATTTTAAGCCACTCCGAGGAAATCGTATCAAAACTTTCGGGAAATGCTTGCGGAGTTATACCGAACAGATTTGTTGCCTTAACCATTATCTCCAGAGCTTTGCGGGGAGGGATGCGTCTCTGGGTGAGAATCATTGATATAGCTCTGGACCACTGTAATATGCGGGCCAACTCCCGCTGGGGGGACGCCGGGGGCAGGCTTTCCTGATTTGTCAGGGAATCCTGATAATGCACCGCCTGGCAGAAAAAATCAGGCAGATTCCATTCGGCCATCATTTTGGCGGCTAACTCGTTGTGGTCCATGTAAAACATTTTCCGCTCCTGGTCCAATAAACTCACGAAACCCTTGCCCCGGGCGGACTGGAGCACTTCAGCGTATTTTGTGGGATATGCGGCGGCAAAAGCGAGCCGGCCGATCTGACAGAGCAGGCCGGCGGTAAATGCCACTTCTGCATCAATAATTTGACCTCTTTCACGGGCCAAATACCAGGCGGCCACGGAGCGGGCGACCGATTCGGACCAGAAGCCCTCATAGTCAAATTCTTTGCATGGCCCTTTCTTGGTTTGGGAGACCAGCGAGACCCCCAGGGCCACGTGGCCCAGCATCTTCATTCCCAGGCGGACAAACGCATTTTTCAAGGAGTAGATGCGGACCTGCGAGCGGTAAAAGGCGGAATTGGCCAATTGCATAACCCGGGAGGCGATGGCGGGGTCTTTTTCCACCACTCTTTTGAGTTTGGCATAATCGACGTCTTTGTCATGGGCCAAGCGGTAGATTTCCAAGGCCGTTATATCCGGCGAAGGCAATTTTCTGGTTCTCTTGATCTCTTTATAGATTTGCTGTTTTTTGTCTTCCAGGGGGGTATCGTCGGAATGATGAGGATTGGTTTTTAGGGATCGATTAACCTTTTTAGGCGCCATGAGTCGGCCTTCCTTATGCAAACTGTAAAGTGAGACTATATTTTTTTTATCTTATCGGCGGAAAGCGGCCTCTTAAAAAGGTCCGAAAAAATCAACTCTGCAAATAACAAGGAGGTAGAGAGTTTCTATGAATAAATTTCTGATGGTCTATCGTTCTGAGGTCCCCGGTGAGCATGAAACGACCGATAATTTTTGTAACAATTTCACCTCCCTTTAGAGCACGCTAATTTATCACAATTGGTATTATACTTCAGGCGGGTAAACTCGCCGCCAAAGACGGCGTCAATAAGAAACGAACGGGTTAATATGCTCTGTAGGTTAATGCGGGGATCTTCGAGGTCGGACACCAGGTACCGGTCCAGGTGATCGGCGTCGTATTTCATCCAGGCAGCGCGGAGTCGCTTCGATTCTAGGGCTAGATCTTTGTGCATAATGTCTCCTGAGACAAAGAATAACAATATTTACGCCGGAATTGAAGGTTGTTTTTTTCGTTAAATTTTGATAATATATGGTTGGAGTTTACAGGCTGTGGAATCTTGTGGTTCTTAAAAGGAGCAAATTCATGGGTAAACCGATAATAACAGGAAAATGGTTTAGCATATTGATAATCACTCTCTTTACAACTATAAATCTGCAGGCGCAGCAGAATTGGCCGTCGCTTCGGGGGGCTCAAGGAAAAGGGATCGCCGAAGGCTTTGCCACGCCGGTCAAGTGGGACATCGAGAAATCGGAAAACGTCCTCTGGAAGGTTCCCATAGCCGGTCTGGCGCATTCCAGTCCTATTATATGGGGTGATCGCATATTTGTAGTCACTGCGGTTTATAGCAAGGGGGAACAAAGTTTGAGGGTAGGTCTCTACGGCAGCGGCAACGCGGCTAAAGAAGACGGGCCTTTTTCCTGGCATGTAATATGCATTGAAAAAAAGAGCGGAAAGGTTCTCTGGGACAAAACCGCACATGCGGGGATTCCCAAGATTAAGCGTCATACCAAGAACAGTCATGCCAGCGGCACGCCCTGCACGGACGGCAGGTGCGTGATAGCCTATTTTGAATCGGAGGGTCTGTATTGTTACGATTTTGAGGGGAATCTGGTGTGGAAGAAGGATATGGGGGTGGTTAATAAGGGCGCTTTTGACATGCCTTCGCTGCAATGGGGAGGCGGGTCTTCGACGATGATTCACGAGGGAATGCTATTGCTGCAATGTGACACCCTTGATGAAGATTATCTGGCGGCGTATAACGTTGAGAACGGTGCCGAGATCTGGAAGACCAAAAGAGACGATAATCCGACCTGGAGCACCCCGACGGTTTACACGGGTAAGGAGCATTCTCAGGTTATTATTAACGGATATAAACACATCTGCGGTTATTATATTAAGACAGGCAGGGAGATATGGAAGCTAACGGGCGGAGGAGACATACCGGTGCCCCGGCCCGTTGTGTGGGAGGATTTGATTTTTATCACCAACGCCCACGGGCGGATGTCGCCGATTTACGCGATAAAATTGTCTGCTAAAGGCGACATCTCATTGCCGGGGCAGGAAACAACCAATGAATATATTCCCTGGAGTATCAGAAGAGGCGGCAACTATATGACCACGCCGATTGTTTATAAGGATTTTCTATATTGCTGTAACGATCGGGGGCAACTGAGTTGTTTCGAGCCGAAGACGGGTAAATTGATATACCGGGAGCAGTTGCCGGTGCAGCGCGGTTTTGGTTTTTCGGCATCGCCGGTGGCGGCCGACGGTAAGCTCTACTTTACCAGTGAAACAGGCGAGGTATCTGTGGTGAAGGCGGGGATGGAATTTGAAGTTTTGCATAAGAACGAGATGGGCGAGATTTGCATGGGTACACCGGCGATTTCAGAAGGAGTACTGTATTTTCGAACACGAAATCACCTTACAGCTATCGGCGCCGGCAAGTAAAACCGTATTGCCGCTGCAACAGTCATTGTCGTACTGGTTTAGATTTCCCTTTGCCGCTTACTTTGGATTAATTTTTGAAGAACGGAAAGAGCATTTTCAGTTCCTCGGCGGAAGGTTGCCGGCCGTATTCACATAATTCGAATGCCTCGGCATAGCGCACCTTTTGGGCTTTTTCCGGGCCGTACAATTCGATTAATTTGTTGCGATATTTGTTGGCCACCGACTCAGCGCGCCGGGCAAAGCGGCGCGTGACGACCAGTTTGCGCGCGGCTCGGCCGGCAGGGTCCGTGGGGATGGGTTCCACGCGCTCGAAGTTACCGGTGGCCCAAAGCGATTCGATCTGTGATTCAAGCTGCCAGAGTGCTTCTGCCTTTTGTTCGAAAACCTCGTCAATGGCCACTACTATATCCGGCTCAAAGGGGTTGGGCTTTTGAAAATTATCCGAGAGATAAAGAAAAACCGGGTTTTGGGCTAACTGGGGCACGTCGGGGCAAAAGGAAGAAACGGTGACCATAAAGGCGGCGTCCTGCATCAAGACGCCGGTGTATCGATGGTCCGGATGGTAGTCGTTGAGGCGATGTCCCATGACGATGTCGGCTTTCCATTGCCTGATCAGCCTGACGAAGGTTTTACGGTTTTGAAGGGTGGGCATGAGTTCGCCGTCGTGGATGTCGAGCACTTCGGTATCGGCGCCGAGGATTTTATCGGCGCGTTTGACTTCTGCGGTGCGGCGTTTGGCGAGGGGGCCGCCGGCCATGACGGCATGGCCGATATCACCATTGGTAGTCGAGACGAATTTGACGTGATGTCCCTGTTGCGCCCACAAGGCTGCGGCGCCGCCGGCCTTGATTTCCCCATCGTCCGGGTGGGCGCCGAACACGATGATGCGCAATTTGTCGTCATCGGGGGGGGTCGCAGCCTGATTGCCGGTAGGGAATTGGACGTTAAGGTTTTGTGATAAGCCTAATACTAATCCCGTCGCCCCTAACATCAAAATCATAACAAGCAATATCTTCTTCATAATTTAACTCCTTACACTTTGAAGAACATTTTCTTTTTATAGAGGAGCCAGAGAAACAGCCATTTGGCCGCGAAGGCGCCCAATGCCAACGACACATCTTTAAACATGCCAGCGTACTGCGACACTCCACCGATGAAATAATCGGCGGCTATATCGAACCTGATGAAGCGGGGGACGAAGAAGATAACGATTGGGTTCATGCCGATGACGATAAAGAAAAAGGCCCCCTTTTTAAAGCCTTTAACATCGACCAGCCAGTAAAACATCCCGAGCAGCAGCAAGCTCCAGCCCCCGGCCACCAGGACATAGGAACTGGTCCAGATCACTTTGACGACGGGGAACTGCAAACCCCAGAGGTATCCGGCTGTCAGGCTGACGAGGCCGGCGGCCAGCAGGACCTGCGCCTTACGATGGGGGTTGTTATTGCTGCGGAGCCAATGACCGGCCAAGACTCCCATCAACACGGTGCCCACTGCCGGCAGCGTCGAAAGAATCCCCTCATTGTCGCCATAGCCATAATACTGCGGAAGTATATGACCGGGCAACAGAAGTTGATCGATATAAGACGGCAGGCAAGCTTCTGCGGTTATCTTCCATGCTTCCTGGCCCGGAAGGAAAGTCCACGACATCAGAGCGACCCAATACAATAACAAGATTGTTCCGAAAATTATCGCCTGGGCGCGGATGGAGGTATGAAGTACGATTAAGGCGGCGATGCCGTAACAGATGCCAATTCGTTGCAAGACTCCCGCGTAGCGAAATTTATCGAAATTTAATTCCAGAAGCCCGTTCATTATCAGGCCTAATAAAATCAGGACGGCGGTGCGCTGGAAGATTTTCAGGTGGATTTGAGATTTGCGGTGGCCCTTTTCAATGCGTCGGGTTAGAGAAAACGGCAACACCGCTCCCACGATAAAGAGAAACAGGGGAAAGATTAAATCCTCGAAACGAAACCCATCCCATTTCACATGCGTAAGTTGTCGCTGGATAAACTCGGTCCAGGGACGACCGTAGATCGGGTGCAGTTTAGAAAGAACCGCGCCCCCTCCCATGATCCAGAACATGTCAAAACCCCGCAGGGCATCGATGGAGGCCACCCGACTTTGCGGTATGGTTAGTGGTTGGCGGTCTGACATCCGTATTCAACTCCATCAAGGCTTTTTAGGACCATTTTGTCCTTTTCGCATCATATTATTTGTTTTGGAGAATCCGATGATATAGCTGGATGTTAAGCAACGCCATCGAATTTTTCCGATGTTATTTATTAACTTAGGCATGCCAAAGGTAAATTTTACTAAAGTCCGGTTATTAATTATCGTCAATAGTCGCATCAAGCGCCACAAGGGTGCGGGAACTTTCATTTCCCGTACGGTCCACGGCGGAGACGGCGATCCGGGTCACCTGCTGTTTGGCGGCCGTATAGGTGTGGTCATGGCGATTGAGTATTTCATACCGCCATCTTCCTCCTTGCTTGGTATAGACCACCCAGCGAAAGACTTCTGCTTCGTTATCGTGCCCCAAGCTGATTGCCAGCTCATCATCTTGAACCTTAATCTCGACCTGCGGCGGCGCCGGCGGCTTATTATCCAGCCAGGGCGAGGGAGGCACCAGGGCTTGCTCTTTATAAGGCCCGGCTTTAAGAGCGTCGCTGACTCCATGGCGATTACGGAGCAGCGTTTTCATGCTGAAATGGACGTGGCCGGGACTTTCCGGAAGAAACCCGCGAATTATCATAATCTGGTTAATGTTTTCATCGGCGCCGTATTCATTTATACCTCGGCCGGTATTAATGCCGGGCCAAAAGTTGCGGTTTTTCTTGTTTTCCTGAGCCCACCATCCTAAAAGCACCGGGAAACTCTGCGGAATCTGATTGACGGGCCAATAAAGCTGTGGCGTCCAGTAATCGACCCAGCCCTTGTTAAACCAGAGTTTCGCATCGGCATAGAGGACGTCGTATTGATCGAGTCCCTGAATGGATTCCGGATAGCCGGGCCGCCAGATGCCAAACGGGCTCAGGCCGAATTTGACGTGGCGTTTTTCCTTTTTAATCGCTTGGTACAGTCGGCGGATAAACCTGTTGACCGCATCGCGACGCCAGTCATTGCGGGGGAGCTTACCCCCTTTATCTTTATAATCCCGCCAGGTATCGTCGTCGGGGAAATCTCGGCCGCCGTTGTAGTCACGGTAGGGGTAGAAGTAGTCGTCGAAGTGGATGCCGTCCACGTCATAGCGTCGAACCACATCCATGACTACATCGATTGAATAATCCTGCGTTTCTTTTAAGGCCGGATCGAGCCAGTAATATCCGCCTTGAAGGGCCTTTACAATTTCGGGATGCCTTCTGACCGCGGAAGTGTCCGTAACCTTGCCGCCGGAAGGATGATGGGCCCGATAAGGATTGAACCAGGCATGCAGTTCCATACCGCGGTTATGAGCCTGTTCGATCCAGAATTCCAGCGGATCATAATAGGGTTCCGGCGCCTTTCCCTGTTGGCCCGTTAAATAAAAAGACCAGGGTTCTATTTCGCTGGCATACAGTGCGTCGCACTGAGGGCGAACCTGGAAAACAATGGCGTTCAGATGGAGCTCGCCTGCGGCATCAAGAATTTCAAGGGCCTGGCGTTTCTGCTCAGCAGTGGTTAAGCCGGGCTTGCTCGGCCAGTCGATGTTGGCGGCGGTAGCCACCCAGGCCGCTCGAAATTCGCGGGCTACGGCCGGAATTTCATCTGTGGTCTTTATTGAAGCTGTCGGTTGCAATACGGCGCAGCCGCCGTTAATGGTAATTAAGCCGCAAAAAATTAAAAACTTTAATCCCTTCACTCTGCGCATCGTAAAACTCCTTTATCCTGAATTAAAACTCCCCCTCGATGCCCAGTCCGGGAGCCTCGGGAAGAATTAATTTTCCCTTTTGTACGGTAACACCCTTAAACGGATCGTTGGATATAAGAAGATTTCCGTCCAGATCCGCCCAGTCAACCAGGGGGCTGATATGAGCCGCCGCCGTTATGGCGCAGCTGCTTTCCACCATGCACCCTAACATAATTTTCATCCCCAGCGAACGCGCCATGCCGATCATTCGCAGCGCTTCCTGGATGCCGCCGCTTTTCATAAGCTTAATGTTGATGCCGTCATAAGCCGGAGCCAAGGGTGGGATATTGGCGGCGTTTTTAACCGCTTCGTCGGCCACAATGGGTATATTAATCCGTTCCCGCAGCCAACGGGTCTCTGCCAGCAGGGCCGCCGGCAGGGGCTGTTCGATGAATTCCACATTCATGGATTCGAGCCATTTAATTTTTTCCAGCGCCTCTTGCTTGGTTTTCCAGCCTTCATTGGCATCAACGCATAACGGTTTGTCGGTTGCCTCGCGCACGGCCTTAATGATCTCTTCGTCATTACCCGTGCCGACTTTGATTTTTAATTTAGGGTATTCTTTAGCTTCCCGAATTTTCTGCTGCATTTTTTCTGGAGTGTCGATACCAATCGAAAACGTGGTGAAGGGTGTTTTTGTTTTATCGAGGCCGAAATATTTATGAAGCGGGATTTGCAGCTTTTTGGTTATCCAGTCGAAAACAGCTATGTCCAGGGCACATTTAGCCGCGGTCTGTTCCGGGACTAAATTTTTAACGGCATACCCTAAATCAACAAAATGCCAGGGATCGTACTTCTCAAATAACGGTTCGGCCTTTTGTATCGTTTCGATCGTGGATTCCGGAGTTTCATTATACCTGACACTGGGCGCCGCTTCCCCGATGCCAAAAACACCATCTTTCTCGAAACGCACAAAAACGTTATGTTTTACATCATCAGAACCGCGCGATATGGTCCAGGTGTGAACCAGATTTAACTCCCTTACCTTGTATTGCAAATTGATTTCTCCTTAGTTTCTACCGGAACTTTTAAACACCTGGCCTTTGGCGCCCGGTTGCAGCAGGTCTTTTAGAGCTTGCCGCAGGGCGCCCATGAAATTGGGGCCCGGGTCGGATTTTACCGTGCGATAGTCGGGGTCGTTTTCATGGAAGAACTTATAGCCGGGATGAGAGGATTCTTCGAGTTGGCGGTATTCCGAATGGCCGATAAGGATTTCGATGCCGGGGTATTTATGTTTGAGATAATGGATAAGCTTGATGTTAGCTTTCAACTGCGCCAAAGTGAGTCGATGGTCGTCTTGTGGTTCGCCTTTCAGGGCGGCTTCGGAGATATCGCCCCGCGCCACATTTTCAAACCCGATGGCGCAGTGATTCAGGCCTATGCAGTGCCGGGCGAAATAATTATCCGGCTGAATTTCGTAAATCGTGCCGTCTCGATCCACCACGAATTGTACTCCCACGTTAACAGCGCCGGCGGCATTCAGGTAAGGCCTACCTCCCAGCGTCTCCGGCTTAAAGGTGTTAAACGCCCCTTGCAGGGTGGTGCCGGCGGTATAATGTACCACGATTACTTTGGGATCAAACTCCAATCCCGGGAACTGGGGCGAGCCGAAGGCTTCTTTGTAATACTCACTGTAATGCAGCTCGGCGTATTCTTTGATAAGCTTAGTACGCGACGGCGTAAATTCAATCTTAAAGCTATGTTTAATCTCCGGCAGTTCTGCGACCAGTTTTTTACGTTCGTCGTGGATGAATCGGGACAGATCGGCAATCGCCTCTTTTCCCGCATCACCGTCCTCCAGACCATCAGTTAAAATGGTTAAGTACCAAGTTCCGAAAGGGGCATACACGATCCCCGTATCGTTTCGCGCGCCTGTTACTTCGCCGGTTTTGTGGGCCACTTTAACATCTTCCGGCAGCTTGCCTGGAATCATCTTGTTGAATTTTTGTCCCAGGAGAATTTCGCGCATTTCTGCGCAGGATGCCGGAGATGCCGCCCGGTCTCGATCAATTGCTTCATCGAGCACATTTAAATCATATGCCGTCATCCGATTCGACAATCCCGCCCGGTAGGCCGGCGTATCCTGCACTCCTCTCAGGACGTAACCGGTATTGGCTCCCAGAGTCCGCATCGTGGAATTAATTTCCCGGTAGCCGCACTTGGCGAGCAATAGATTGGCGGCCAAGTTGTCGCTCACGATGATCATCTGCTCGGTGAGTTTCCGAATGGTTACTTCCTTATGCAGCATCGTACTCAGGTATTCTCCGGCATCACACACAAAGGTGGTATCCTCCAGAAAACTCTGACATACCGGGTCAACCAGCATCTTGTCCTCGAGAGAAAAAGCTCCCTGCTCCGCCTGGCGAAATACTTCGATCATCACGGGAACCTTCATCGTGCTGGCCGCATGGAAGCGCTCGTTAGCCCGGTATTCGACCTGCAGCGGATAATCCTTGTCCTTGAAGGCCAGTCCAATTTGGCAATTCAGTGCCTTCTCCTTGGCCCGGACCTGTTCCCATACTTTTACCTCGAACGTTCCATAAGGATCGGCGGTGTTGACTTGAGACAGAATCGCTGGCGTGTCCTGCCCGGCAGCCACCCCCATACCTGCCCATAAAAGTGCCGCAAAAGGTATGATTTTCATCCATTTCGAATATCCTGACATGTAGGTAAAATTCCTTTCTATTTAAAATGCCGGTTATTTTTTATTTATCAAATCTGCTGGCGGGCTATCCCACTGAGCCGTTATAGTATATGGTATTCCATTGAGGACTTTGAGATTACCGGTATAATCCTGCCCCCAGAATTCCGGCCTGGCAATAACTGTGCTGTATCCTTTAACGCTAATGTACCATGTGCCTGTCGTGGGATTATCTATAGTAAGCGTCTCGTTCGGACTCGAGCTGTTAAACGCCTCGATTACATCGGCTTGGCCCTTAAACGCAAAGTCGCCGCGCCGCGCGAAAAGATCAAGATCGTGAACGTTATCGCCTTGAAGAGTAATAGTTAACTGCGAAGTTTTAGGTGGTATTTCCACCGTGAAATGATGATATTGCTTGTCGCCTATTTTCTCATGTCCGGCGGTTTCGTTGTCATTCATAGTCCGTTTGATGTTATTTTGCAATGATGCTTTGATGCGGGGCAGGCCGTTCCCGTCCAGCGCGTACCGCACCAGGGCCGCCATCAGGTCGCGCCGCTCGCCCGAGGCCACGCTTTCCGGGTGTGAACCGATTAGGGAGAGGCGCCCGGTCCGGGCATTTTCCTTGAAGGCCAGACAGCTTACCTTGCCGTCGGTGAGATGTCCCGGATTGTCATGGTACATTAATACCTCGCTTTTTTCGCACCAGTAATCCGGATCGTTTTCGATGGCGTAGCTGCCCATGTTGTGACGCAGTTCAGCCACGTAATTGTCGCCGCCGAAGTTGTAATATTTAAGCAAAGGCGAATCCGCAGGAATGATATGGTTAAGATAGTGGTTTCCCGAAATGCCGGAATAATGGCATTTCGCCGGCCAGAGGTGCAGATAGGTCGGATAAGGCGAGGGCTTGAAATCACTTCGACATAAAGAGGAGATGGAAAAACCGGCACAGGTGCCCACATAGCTGCCGCCGCCGGCGACAAAGTCCCGAAACCGCTGCCGTCCTTCTTCTCCCAACGATTCCCCATGCGTAAAGGAGCTGCCTCCCCGGACATGAACGCAGCGAAAGCGCGGCGCTTGGTCCGGGTACAGCAGACGTCCATTGTCATCGCATTCGCTGCCCGCGAAAACCTGCGACTGTATCTCGTAATCCAGAACCGTCAGGTTTTGATTGGGAAGCGCGATGTATTCCAGGGTAAGTCCCAGATATTCGGCCACCGGCAGGGTTTTACTGGCGGTTAAGCCGATTCCTCCATCCATTAAAATATCCTTATAATAGCCCTCCTGAGCCCAGGTTGAACTGGTTAGTATGAGTATGATCATCCCTGCTCGCAATAATCCCTTCCAGAATTTGTATTGGCTTTGCTGGTGGGTGCCAGTCGGCAGGAGCAGGGGCGGACGGGCAGACTTTTCGGTTTTCATGGTATTATCTCCAACCTGAATTGACCTTTCAAAGCTCTTCCAGTCGTATATTACGGTATTTAACCACCGACCGTTCGTCGTGGTTCTGCAGGCCGAGGTAGCCGCGCAGGGAACGGGTCTGCTGAGTGTCAATAACTTTTTCATGGTTCATTTCCACCCTGATCCCGGGGCCCCGGGCAATAATAGTAACAGTATTCCACTGATCGGCAGGCCGCACCAGCACCTTGCTGGGGGCCAACAGGCGATAAATGGAAGAAGCGCTTGTTTCGGAGGATTCCTGACCATGCCCATCAACGATCTGCAGTTCGTAACCGGTGGCGGAAGGATTCTTCTCGGCGGCCGAGCGGAAGAAGACTCCGCTGTTGCCTTTTTCGTTTATCGAGTACTGCAATTCCAGACGGAAATCACCGTACTGTTTTTCCGAGCGCAGCCAGGAACCGGCTTTTTCCGGATCCAGCGACCAGTCGCGACCATTACGACCAATTAAAATCCCGTCTTTCACCTCCCAATCGCCCCCACCTATTTTTATCCAGCCGTCGAGATTCCGGCCGTTGAAAATGGGTTGGATAAGAATTTCCTGCCGGTAAATTTTCTCCAGCAGACGTTTGGTGGCTTCGATGCCTTCATCTTCGCTGAGTCCACTGCCTTCATATTCTATCCCTACATAACCGTAGTAACCGGCATCGCGCACGATCCGCATCATCCGGTAATAATCAATTTGTTTTTCATCGCCGTTCTCATCAAAGTCGTGACTTTTGGCGCTGACGCCTTTGGCGAAAGGCATCAATTCTTCCACCCCCTGGTATCGATCATATTCGTAGAAATTGCCGAAGTCGGGCAGGGTTCCGCAGTTAGGCAGGTTGACCTTTTCCATAACCGCCGCCAGCCATGCTCCGTTTGACGACAATCCGCCGTGATTTTCGACGATAACGTTAATCTTATATTCGGCGGCGTACTCACATAGTCGATGCAGCCCGTCGGCAACCAGCTTCTGTTGTTCTTCATACGAACCTCTGGACGCCGCATTAACCCGAATCGAATGACACCCCAGAAACCGGGCCGCCTGAACCCATTTGTGATGATTCTCAACCGCCTGGGTCCGACGCTTCGGATCGGGATCGCCCAGGTTACCTTCGCCGTCACACATTATCAGCAGCGACTTGACCCCGTGATCGGCAGCACGTTTTTTCATCTCCGCCAGATACTTTTCATCCCCGGCCTTGTCCTTAAAGAACTGGTTGACATACTCAATCGCCTCGATGCCGAAATCGCGCGCCGTCTTGGCGAAATCAAGATTGTCCAGTTTCGGCTCCCGTCGGCCGAAAAGTCTTTTATTTAACGACCACTGGGCCAGTGAAATCTTAAACGGTTCCTTTGGTGTTTCCTGCTGGACCACGCGGGCCGTTGACAGGGGAATTTCCCGGAGGGAAAGATCGCACAATGCACCGGCTCCCAAGGCTAAAAAGGTTCTTCTTTTCATGATAATCTCTCTTTTATAAAATTGGTGCTGCTAGTCAGTCACGCCAACAGGGTTTGATTCTTACGCACTATTAAAAGGCAAAACGCCGTCCCCAGGCCCGATCGGGCTTGAGGCTGCCGCCCTATAGCGCACCTATTTATCACAATTGTTATTTTTCTTTGATAATCCTCTCTGCTCCAGTTCTCGTTGGTAGTCCTCCGGATGGTCCATATCCCAAAGCACTGCGGAAGTCGATGCGTTTAGTTCAAAGACATCATCCGGATGAGTCCGGAGAAGCCCCCTCAGCCCCACATCATCATAATGCGTCAGGATCTCTTGACGATAGCGTTCTGAAAATAAAATTGGATGTCCCCGCTTACCGTTATGGATCGGCACGATAATCCCTTTGTCGGTCGCGGCCAATGATCCAATCATCTCGTCAACCAGCCTGGTAGTGATGGCCGGCTGATCGCCCAACGCCACCAGAACCTTTTCACACTCAGGCGGCAGCGCCCCCAAGCCGCAACGCACCGAGGACAGCATACCTTTTTGATAATTGGGATTGTTCACGACGGAAACCGCAAGACCGGAAATTTGCTCAGCTATACGATCGCCTTCGTGTCCCACCACTATATAAACTTCATCGACGGCACTGTTTAAAAGTTGATTGATTATATGTTTAATAACGGTACCGCCGCCGAGAGGCAGTAAAAGCTTCTGCACACCCATCCGACGAGACTCCCCTGCTGCCAGTACTACCGCACATATCATCGCAACACCATATCGCCGGGAGGCGAGTAATTTTTACCTCTACGTCGAACCGTGATTAACTGAGCCACAATGCTGGCGGCAATTTCCGGTACGGTGACGGCCGCAATGTCCAGGCCGATAGGGGCGAAGACCCGGCTGAACTCCTCTTCCGTAGCGGCGCCGGATTCCATAAGATTCTTGCGGATCAGAGCTACTTTACGCTTACTGCCGATCATGCCGATATACGCCGCCGGCGCATGAATGCATGCTTGCAGGGTATCCGCGTCGTATTTGTGCTCGTGGGTGACTATCACTATGAAAGTGTCCTGGGCTATGGGAAAAGTAGATACCTCTTTGGGAATTTCGCCGCACCGCGTGATCACCCCTTCCGGAAAAAGCTCCGGATTGGTAAATTCCGCCCGGTCGTCTATCACCACAATATCAAATCCCGCCAGAGACGCCTGCCGCGCCAAGGCCTGACCTACATGCCCCCCGCCGGCAATCAATAAAAGCGGCCGGGGAATAATCGGCTCGACCAGTACTTCTCTTGTTTTTTTATCTTCCTGAGCTTTCTCAACAAAAAGTTGAGGCGTCTCTCGCTTTAGGCATGATCGAAGGGCTTCGATGCCCGGATAACCCGTTTCTGTGGGCAGGTCTTCTTCTGAGAACCACTGCACGGTCACCTCTGTTTGCTGAGCTTGGCGCACCGAAGTTAGCAAAACACCTCGACTCCGCCGCTGCAGAGCCTGGGCGGCCTGGGCAAAACTATCTCGATGCTTTTCCATCGTCGGGTCGATCAAAATACGCATGGCCCCGCCGCAAATAGCTCCGTCAACCTCGGGATTAGCCCCGTCCATGCGGAATTCAAACACTACCGGACTCTTTGTCTTGCATACTTCGACCGCCCGCCGCTGAGTCTCCAGCTCCACCGCCCCCCCGCCGATAGTGCCCCAGATCTTACCCGATTCGTCAATAATAGCTTTCCCCCCCGCCTGGGCCGGCGTGGAACCGTCCGCCTCCAAAACCAACGCCACCGCAAAAGATCTACCGCTATCGATGAATTCTACGATCTCCCGATGAATATCCCTCGGTTGATGTATTCTTTCCATAAAAACCTACATCCACTACTGTTATTTCGTAATTTAAGATCTGTCATTCAATCGTCATTTGAATTTTATCATGGGCCATTCTCAAACAGACTATTTGTCAGCTTGAGTTATATAGTCTTTAATGATGAATGTCTATAGAATACCCTTGAGCCAGTGATTTGCTAAAAAGGAAAAGTCCATCAGATTCACCGCCCCGTTTTTGTCAAAATCCGCCCCGCCGCACCAGTCGCCCCCCACACATGAAATATTCAGCCATTGATTAAAAAACGCCCCCAGATCAACCAAATCAATATCCTCGTCAGGCTCAAAGTCGCCGGCTATCGGATAAACCTCATCAGCCCCCATGTCCACATAGTCGTAACGAACGCGCGGCTCACCATCCATATCCACCTGCCCGCTGTAATCACCGGCAGGATCGCCTTTATCGATACATGGCGAATATGACCTCAAATGCAAATCATCATCTTCGGTGCCGACCGTATCATCCGCGCCGTCGGCATCGACAAATAACGGATCCACGTCGATATTACCCCCGCCATCAACACCCAGCAAAGCATCCCATGACCCGCCGTCAAGACAATCGGCTATATCACAGTGGCTGATGACAGGCGTACAGTGGGGAATAAAGAGATTATTAAAAATCTCATTACCCTCAGAAGAGGCGGTATTGCCCCAGAGAATACAGTTTGTAATGGATGGATTGCTGTTGTTGGTATTTTCTATCCCGCCACCTTTGTCAGACAAATTGACGTTGAAGGAGCAGCCCGTCAAATTCGGATCGCTTAACCAGTTAAACAATCCCCCGCCGCGCCACTCAGCCTGATTACCACTGAACACGCAGTTGGTCAATAACGGACAGCCTGATTCCCAGTTAGACATCCCACCCCCGTAGCCGGCCCAGTTCCCATAGAATCCACAGCCCGTCACGGTTGGTTTACTGTCGTAGTTTTCTATCCCCCCGCCGTCGCTGTAAGCCAGGTTGCCCCTGAAGATGCAGCCCATCACGTATGGACTGCTGGAGTACCGGTTACAAATTCCCCCGCCGTCCCAAATAGCCAAGTTCTCAATAAAATTACAGCCTGTTACGTTCGGATCACTGGCGTACATGTTTAACATCCCCCCCCCATTACCGCCGCCGGGGTAGTAGTAAGCCTTATTACCACTGAAAGTACAGTTGGTCACTAACGGTCTGCTGAGGATGTTCTCCATCCCCCCGCCGTCGCGAGCCGTGTTTTCGGTGAAAACACAGCCCCTAACAGTAAGGTTGCTCTCGTAGTTATACATACCCCCGCCGTCCGTCGCCAGGTTGCCGCTGAAAATACAGCCCGTTACGTTCGGATCACTGGCGTACATGTTAAACATCCCCCCGCCCTCGTGAACCGCGGTATTCTCGCTGAAAGTACAGCCCCTTACCATCGAGCCGCTTATCCAGTTATACATACCCCCGCCGCCCTTAGACGAATTGCTCCTGAAGGTGCAATTCGTCACTATCGGGTTGCTGCCATAGTTAAACATCCCGCCTCCGTCATCGTTGTCAGCCAAGTTGCCGCTGAAGGTGCAATCCGTCACCATCGGATTGCTGTCGTAGTTAAACATCCCGCCTCCGTCATAGTCGGCAAGGTTGCCGCTGAAGATGCAGCCCGCGACAGGTGAACTGCTGTTCTTGTTATACATCCCCCCGCCCCAGTACGCTTGGTTGCCGATAAAGATGCATTTGCTTAATGTCGTCCGTCCATTGATATTAAACATCCCGCCCCCCGTCTTAGCCGCATTGCTGTTAAAGATACAGCCTATTACTGTCATACTGCTGCCCTCGTTATACACCCCGCCGCCGTAGAATTCAGCCGAATTTCTACAGAAAAAACAGCCAATCACGGTCGGGCTGCTGTTTTCATTACACATCCCTCCACCTAATCTGTGGTGAGGCCGGTTCCAGTCGGCGTTGCCGCCGGCGATGGCAAACCCATCCAGAATGGCGTTAGGTTCGAGCATCATACCATCCGGATGATAAAAAACATGGTAGCAGTTATCCACGCGACACGGATCATCAAGCATCTCTTCTACAAGCGTCGCCGGATTGTCATTACCCAATAAATCCCCACTGAGAATCGTAACATACATATTCGGGTCGCGGTCTTCCCAGGCCGGATCACCCACAGCCGCAAATCCACCATAAATCCCCACCCCATTTATCATCCGAAAATGCCTGCCCCGATCGCCGATACCCAGACCGTAATCGGAGGTCGGCTTATACGTCCCTGCCGCCACCCAAATATCCTTACCACTAACTGCGGCATCTTCCAGGGCTTCCTGAAGATCGCCGTAGGCATCTGCCCAGCTCGTCCCGCTCCCGCTGCCGCCTACCTTAACAAAAATAGTATCCCCTATCGCCGAACCACCGACCATCCCCGCCATTAATACCAATACTGCCACTAGATAAATACCCGCCTTGTTTCCCATGGTTTTCACCGCAACCTGTTTGTAATGGTAAAACCTGATTATCCCTGAACAAATAAATTTCTCAAAATAAACCTTCACGCGAACATCTGAAAATCCATTATACAGGGATCTTTGGTACAAAACCAGCATTTTGTCCACCCCCAAGTTTTTCCGCTAGAAATCACTTATCTTGCCTAATCCTAATAACTTACGCGCGCACTACAATTTTAAAAAGCTATCGATCCGCGCGCAAACTACCCTTCGTTATTCGGATTTCGTCATTGATTCAAAATTCTGGTTTCGTAATTCGTTATTCCCAAAATAGAACATCTGCCCGAAGCGCAAAGTGTGACCTGCCCCGCCATAATTATACAAAATTCACCTTAAAAATCAGTGTAATCTGCGAAATCTATGGTTTCATCTTTTCTATGGTTACGGCTAACAGCCGCGTTGGGCTATTTTTTACTTTATCTTCTTGCCGGTTATTTTGGTGGTGCCGCGGCCGGTAGTGTATTCTCCGGTAAGGGTTTTACCTTCCAGCTTAAATTTAAACTCGCGGGTGGTTTCCTGACCGCCTCGGCTCTGGACAATCTTAAAGCTGACCTGATCGCCTTCGATCTTGAGGTCCTGGATATTGATCGGGTTGTCCCGCTGAGTATAGGTGCCGGTCATGTCGGCATTAATCACCAGGTTATTGGTACGGGCGCCTCTTTGGGTCTCGGTGGTGAGTTCCCAGGTGCCGACCAGGGCGGCGGCGGCGGTTTCAACCTTGGCAGCCGCAGCCGTGGGAGGTGCGGGGGGCGTGGGCGTACCGGCCCGTTTGCCTTTGATGGGTATCTCTCGGTCGCCGGTTTTCATGGCCCCGGTTAGAATATCTCCCTCTATCGTCCCTTCAAAAGTTGATACCGTCTCCTCGCCTCTCATCGTCCTTTTTTGCGAGAAGGTGAGTTTGCCGTTTTCAAACTTAACGTCCAAAAGCGGGCTTTCACCGCGCTGACCCATGACCCATTTGCCCGCCAGGGTGCCGTCGGGATTCTGGGAAATGGTCAGGGTTGAGGTCATTTCACGCTCTCCAAAAGTCATGGAGATTTCCCAGTCGCCCAGGGCCGCCGGGGGCTTCACCCGGGTTAAGGTAGCGGGCACAGGCTGGCCCTGTCCCATCATGGTTATTGTCATATTGCCCTTGATCGTATCGCCTTCGACGGTTCCCTCGAAAGTCATGCTGAATTCTCGATCCTGGAACTGCATCTTGCGCACGAAGGCGAGCTTGTTACCTTCCAGTTTGATGTCGGAAAGAGCCGTCTCTTGCATACCGACTCTTTGTCCTCCTCTTTGACCTCTTCCCATCCCTCCGGACCATTTGCCGGCGTAGGTGCCGTCAGGATTTTTGGTAAAGACGATCTTGGTGGGAGGGATCTGCTGGGCCGGTTGAGCCCGTTGCCGTTGGGCCCGTTGGCCTCGGCCGGCAAACTGCATGGTGTATTCCCATTCGCCGACAATGTTAACGGGGGGGGCCTTGCGGATTCCTGTGGCCGGGAATTCTCCCATATCGGTTACAAAATCACCGACGATCTTACCATCCTGAAGCTTGCCTATAAAATTCAAGATTATTTGTTGATCGCCAAAACTAACCTTGCGGTCAAATGTTAAATTGCCGTTGATTAATTGAATATTGTAAAGATCAACTTCCCCCCGGCTCGAGGTCCATTTACCGGCCAGTGTGCCATCCGGATTCTTGGTGAATACCGCTTCGGCAAAAATCTCCTGGCCTCCCATATCCATCTTGAATTCCCATGCGCCGACGATATCGGCAGCGGTCTGGGCCTGGGCGGGGGCTGATACCAAAGCTAAAAACAGGGTTAAAATGGCCCAAAGTCCTACAGTTTTGAGAAAAGATTTTCGATACATGGCAAAACTCCTTTAATTGAATTGTTTAGTTTATTCTGCCTTGGAACCGGTAAACTAGCAATTGATGCTACACCTTTACGCTGCTGAAGTCAAAACAAATACCCCAAAATCTGGAATTCAGTCGTATGATACTAATCTCTGCTATAAGGCCAACATTTCGCTTAATCACGTTATTTCAGTCAGTTACAGAATTTTTACGAACCGAGGGAAGATTTGGGGACGAGACAGGCGAAATTTTCGTGATTTTCCCCATTACACCAGGCCGGCTGATTTTCTCTAACTAGGATAATAACAAGATCTTACATCAAATTCCGGCCCTTGCACAAATTTTTATGGGCGATAAAATAAAGTAGGCATAGATTAACAGGAATTAAACGACCTAAAGTGCAATAAATTTTATAATTCCGAGACTAAATAAACAAAGAAGGTAAATTGGCGCCCCTATGGCAAACCACCCGCCGCAAACCATCCTGAAGGTTCAAAAAGCCAGTAAAATCTACCAGATGGGAGAGATGGAGGTGCCGGCCCTGCGCGAAGCTACCATCGATATTCATGACGGCGAGTTTTT
>LJUC01000171.1 GCA_001303695.1 Phycisphaerae bacterium SM23_30 | reverse complement strand
GTCTCCGCTGCGTTTTACCGGTAAGGACATTGATTTTTCCTATCGGTTTGAGTCTTCCCGCAGACTGGGTCCCCACAACCGTGTCTGCGTGACCACGGAAAGCAGTAAGTTCGAGCACCTGCCGGTGCCGGCGTTCGGGGCACACCAGGCCGTCAACTGCGGTTTGGCGCTGGCGCTTTTGGATTGCCTCAAGGGGCAAGGCTATGAGATTGAGGATGACCAGGCCGTAGCGGGCTTAGCAAAGACAAAATTGCCCGGTCGCATGGAGATAATTCACGAAAATCCCCGTGTCCTGGTGGACGGCGCTCATAACGCCGACAGCATCCGCGCTTTTATTCATGCCACCGGACAGCATGTACCGTACGATTCGATGGTGGTTATTTTCGGCTGCTGTGAAGACAAAGACGTCGAAGGAATGCTGCAACAGTTACGGTACGGCGCCGACAAAGTCATTTTTACCAGAGTGAACTCCCCGCGGTCGATTTATCCGGATGAATTGGCGCAGTTGTACACGGAAATATGCGGCAAGATGTGCCAAACCGCCAATACTCTGGGGGACGCATTGCAGATTGCCAAGACCGCCGTTTCCACGGGCGATCTGATCTGCATAACGGGAAGTTTCTACCTGGTGGGTGAGGCCAAACAGCTTTTCAACGGTAAAGGCGTCCCCATTTAACTCGCCGCTAGACAAAATCCAGACGTTCTACCTGGGGGATTAATCCTGCCTGATAACCCTGACGGAGAAATTCCTTTACGGCTTGGCGTCCGACAGGGCCGTAATCGATGGTCCATTCATTAACGTACATGCCCACGAATTCATCCGCCTGGGTGCGGTTGAGGTCGGGTCCGAATTTCAGGGCATAAGCGACGGCCTCGTCGCGATGTGCCAGTCCGTACTCGATGCTTGATTTAAGGATGCGGCTGATTTGTTTGACGGCAGGGGCCGGCAAATCCCGACGAATGATGTTGCAGCCTAACGGCAGCGGCAGTTGCGTACGCTCAAACCACCATCGCCCTAGATCGAGCACGCAATGCAGACCCCACTGCTGGTAGGTCAACTGCCCTTCGTGGATGATTAAACCGGCGTCGATTTGTCCTTGGCGGACGGCATGGGGGATCTGGTCAAACATCATCACCTGGTAATCAAATGATCCCAGAGCTAGCTGCAACGCCAAAAAGGCGCTGGTGGTGGTTCCCGGTACGGCTATGGTTTTTTGGGCTATTTCGGTCAAAGAAATAGGTTGGCGGGCGATCAGCAGCGGCCCCTGAGCCCGGTTAATTTTTGCTGCATCATCGGCCCCGGGAGTATTTTTGGGATTATAGCAAGCAAGGTCGGCGGCCCCCATACTGGCCCCGCTGGAAAGCAAGGCGTATTTATCATGGACGTAGGCATAGGCATGGACGCTGACCGCGGTAATTTCCAATTTCCCTTCATGGGCCCAGTTGTTGAGGGTTTGGATGTCTTTTAGAATGTGCTCAAATTCGAAATCGCCGCTCGGCACCATCCCCCCGGCAAGCCCGTAAAACATAAAAGCATCATCGGGGTCCGGTGAGTGCGCCAGTCTTATCAATTGTTTAGCCATGACGGTATTGTAAGAGAGGCATTTGAGAAAAACAACCCCCGTCTTTCCAAGAGTACTTAAAAAACCAAGTTAAACCGGCGCTGTCCTTCTGAGCGAAGCGAAGGATCTCGTTATTATACGGGTTTCAGGGTTTTTTGCGTCGGGAAAATTTAATCGGTTCGCCGGCCTTTGGATTTGCCGTTTGCCGATTAATTTTTCCAATCCCCAGCTCTATACTAATGGCGTCATTCTGTTCGGCCAGACGCTCCAACAACGATTCCAGATCGGTGATCTGTTTTTCCATTCGCGCTAGCAGGGTTTTGTCGATATAACCGGTCAGCAGGGTCTGAATGATCATACGGCTGATCGCGTCGAACTGTCGATTTTTCCGGCCTATCTGCCCGATAGTCCGTTTAACGTTGACCGCCAAATGCGGTTTGGTTTGATAGATGCCGCTGGAGGTTTTAGTCAATTCAATAGCGTACACAACTTCCAGGGCGGTGGACGGCGCCTCGTTAATGCTCCGCCATTGATGAATCAGATCACAGCCCCTTTCCAGGGCTTTGCGCAGCTCATTCAAAAGGGCCGGAGGGGGGCCGCCGGGTGAAACGAGAATGTTGGGATCGTTTATGTTTTGATTCGGAGGCGTGATTTTGTCGTTAGTGTTATTTGATGCGGGAAGAATGGAAGCGGGATATTCCTGACCGCCGCGGTAATAAGGATAGCTCAGAAGGGAAAATATCCCGGGGCTGACCTGCGGATGGTAACGACGCTGCCAAAATTTCGATGTGGTGGTGGTTTGGGCCGGGAGAGGTTGATCATGGTTGGTTTTGAAAAACGCCTCAACTTCGGCCATAGCTTCGTTGGGATCGCAGTTAGGATCGCAAATTTCCGGTTGATCGACCTTTTGTTGAACATTTGCATTTGCGGCGGACTGATTATCCGGACTCATTTTTTTAGACGATTTATCCGGGTAAAAGCCGCGCACATTTGGGCCTGGAGTCCCTAAAAAAAATCCTGCCAAGATTAGCAAAGACAAGATATAGAGCAAATTTGGGTGCTTATTCATAATTTAGTTTGATTTTCTGATTGTTTCAACCCGTATCAGAATATGAGGTTGAATTATAGGACCCTAATTTATTTGCCGGGCGTCAACATTATGGGACTCCATAGAACCAGGTCATAATGGTCCCGGGCCGTATAAGTGTATCGGCATAATAAGGGCGGAATCGGCGTGTGATAGATAAATTTCAGGTTTTATTATCAATTACCTGATGTTGACAAAAAGATGAAGATCGATAATGTTTACCATGCCGTTAAAGTCGAGATCGGCGCCGCGACAATTCCAGTTCAACCAGTCGCACGGTTTGAGCCACTCGTCAGCAAAGACAGCGTAATCTTGCAAATTGACGGAACAGTTGCGGTTGAAATCATTCAGGAGCCAGGGTTTCTCGGCCGAGCCGCAAACCGCAGGAAACATCCGATATGGCCATTGACCGCTTAAGAGGGCATAGTCGGGGAGATTTACTTTTCCGTTTTCGGTGATGTCGGCTCGGTGACAATAGTCATTTTGCGGTCCGCAATTCGCTTGAAGCCAATAAGCGGCGAACAGGGCCAAATCCGGTAAAGTAACTTGGCAATCTCCATTAAGATCTCCCGGAGGGAAAGGGTGTTCGGCATCGCCGCATTTCGGCAGCGGATAAGCGTCATTAACGTCGAAACCCAACAAGGCGTTTTGCATGTCAATAACGATCCGGTCGAAGGGCGTGGCGGTGATTTTAAGATTCCATATATCGGTGGTGTCCCAGGACGCCGCCAGGAAGTTGCTTCCGAAAATTCCGTCTAAAATAATATACCGGTCGTGGGCTTCGTCATAGACGCCGATGTCGTGCACGGCGACGCGGGCATTGATAAACGCCAGATGATAGCCCGAGAGAGTGGGAATCCGCAGCTCATCAACTTCAAAGCCGGGAATGTCCACCAATCCCCCGATCCCGCCCACCGAGGCCCAGAAAGCCGGTACGACAATAGGATCTCCATTGCTGTCGGTCAGGCCCAGCTTTACTCCCTGGGCCACGGAAATAATGCTCAGCATGGCGCCGGTGTCCAGCAGCCAGGTGCCTTGGGTATGGACCGTCCCCTGGTTGATAGTGATATTATCAATGACCGGATTATATGCTAATACCGGTTCCGGAGGGGTGTTCCACGAGTCGGTATAATGAATGTATCTTTCAAACCTTAGGGGCACCTGGAAATCGACCGGGGGTATATCCGGATCATTCGGAGCCATGATTTCGGCATGGAAATAATCCAGGGCATTGGTGGATTCGGCGTCCAGGACCACCGTCTTGCCCGCCATCGCCGGGATACCCAGAATGTCGAGTGGTTCTTCGAAAAGCCCGGAGGCATATTCCCGGGTCATTTGAAAACGCCACGGCCCGCTGGTTTGATACTTATCAGAGTCATTCGGCAACTCCAGATATTCATAGAGATGATGAGCCGCGGTGCCGAGGTAAAGCCGTTCGGAAACGTCAAAAAATTGGGCGCCGCCCACGCCGAAGTCCACAAACTCAGCGTCGGGATCCACTGATATACCCATATCCTCGCGGGTTTCACGTGAGAAAACGATGCCCGACGCCCCGGTATCCAGATAAGCCCAGGTTAATTCAAAACTGCCTAGATATTTTAAGGGCAGGCCGTCGATTTGGCGCTTCAGTAAAAAAAGTATTCTCGGCAGATCGACCGCGGCTTCGTAAACGCCCTCAAGGTTGAAATCCCCCTGGTCGCCGGCGGCGTTGACATTTGCCGAAGGCAACAGCCAAAGTAAAAGCATTCCTTGCGTTAAAATTGTCACACGCCGGCGTCTGGGCATGAAATTGCTTCCGTTTTGCGGTTGGTTTACCTTTCTATAAATATTATACCGATTTTAAGGATTTTTGACAACAAATCCTTTGTAAATTATTGTTCCGTTGGCGTTTAAAAGCAGTCATGTCGTTAGCCCAAAACTTCCTGCCTACCGGGAAAATCCAGAAAAAACGAGGCGTGTCTATGTTTGATGACGGATAAAAATGTTAGTTTTTTGTCGGCAGCTTGATGATAAAAGTCGTACCCTCAGACGGCTGGCTGCAAACTTCGATGGTGCCCCCTTGAGCTTCAATGATATTTTTACTCACCGACAGCCCCAGGCCCGTTCCTTTTTGGTCCGGTTTGTCGGCGTCGGTTTTAGTGGAAAAAAACGGTTCAAAGATCTTATCAATTAGGGCCGTTTCAATGCCGCAGCCGCTGTCGGCGACCGTGATTTGAACGGCCCCGGCGCCGGTATCTGCGGCCTCAATTGTCAATGTGCCCCCGCTGTCGAGCATAGACTGCCGGGCATTGATGATCAGGTTGAGCAGCACCTGCTGCAGTTGACCGGGTACGGTATATACGGTTAGGTCGGCGGGGATGTTAATCTCGACGTTGATGCGATCTTTTTTTAGATCGCGGGCCAATGTGGTGAAGCAGTCATTCACTATGGGGACCAGTTTCACCTGCTGTCGGCTCTGGTTCTGATCGCGGACCATCCCCAGCATACTCTGAATGATCAGGGCGGCGCGGTTGCCGTGCTTGATGGTCTTTTCCAGGGCCTTACGCATAAGCACTACGTCATCCTCGTGTTTTAAGGCCAGTTCGGCGTAGTTGATCATGGGCACCAGAATATTGTTGAATTCGTGGGCCACCAGGCAGGCCATGGTGCCGATGGCGGCCAGCTTTTGGGCGGTCAACAATTGCTCTTCCAGGGTGTTGATGTGCGCTTCATTATCGCGCAATTGTTGATGAAGAGTATGACGTCGCTGGATTGGGGTGGTCAAAGTTGTCTCCAGGCGTACGGGAAAAAATCCCCGATCGACAATAATGCCTTGTCAATCGAGGTCAGGCTGTTAATATAATCTACAGGTTATCGGACGTCGTGGACGTAAAAATCCACATGGAAAATTATCGGGTCCGGTTGATGAGATTCTTGAAACTATGGAAGATGCGACTCTTTTGGCAGCCTTATTGGACCTGGCGGAAAACGCCGGTATTGAAGTTCGTCGAGAGGCTCTGGGCGGCGAGGGTGGGGGGCTGTGCCTCTTGCGGGGACGACGCATTCTTTTTGTGGACGCCGCCGCGGTTTTAACGGACCAGATCGCCCGGACAGCGGAAGCTTTGGCGGATCTGCGCGAAATCGAAAGCAGCTATCTCCTCCCCCAGGTCCGAGAATGTCTGGAAAAATATCGCCCGGGAAGTTAGAATGTCTTACCCATATTTTGAGGGCCCATTTGCCCCCGTCGCTGATTTAGCCGGGGCCTGATATTTATATTGCCTTAGATGGAAACATGAGTTAAAATATAAGAGAGTAAACCCGGCAGCGACTTAATATCCTGCGTCTCTGCCGGGGTGAAATTTTAGATGTTTGAATATGCTCTGGGGGCGAAAGGTTTCGACCGGACGAGTTGAGGTTCGAGTGGCGTGTCCAGGATGCCAGTGGGCCTGGTTAATCATCTGGCAAAACCCTAAACGGCAACACACAGTTGCGTATGGCCGCCTAATTGAGCGGCCCGTTCACATCGTGACGCCCGCTAACGGTGCTGAGCGCAGACAGCAGGCTGGTCGGCCCGGTCGGTTCGACGCCGGGTCGGCGAGAAATCAGTCGAGCTAGCCGAGGGCAGATCCTGTCGGTTGGAGATGTCGGAGGCGAATCTTAAATAATCGACTATGCACGTAGAAGCTCGATCCGAAACGTCACGGGACGGGGGTTCGATTCCCCCCGCCTCCAGTGATTTTTCTGTGCCTGATGCAGTCGGGTTTAAAAGAAGGCCGGGCGTTCGACGGGGGTCGAACGCCCGGCCTGAATCATTTAATGCTCCGTCTAACGACGGATTTGACCATTATTTATAGGGATCCGTATTCTTGAGCCAGTTGCCGGCAAAGATGGCGTAGTCAAGCAGGTCTTCCTGGCAGTCGCCGTTGAAATCACCCTTCAGTTCTCCCACGCAGTGGTTCTCCGCGACAATGAGGAAATCCTGCGGCAACAGCGCCTCGGCGTGGATGCGGATTTCGTCAAGGTTATGACCGGATTCGGCAATAGCGGTCCCTGCGTCGGCGATGATCAGTCGGTTGACCGGATCTTCTCCCATCACCAGTTCGCTTGCTTTAAGAACCGGAGGCATCAGCAGACGCTTGTTATCCGGGCCGTCGTAGTAGTACTCCGGCACTACGAAATTACCATCGACCTGGGTGATTATGGCCGGTTTGCCGTTCTCGAAGACACGCGCGATGCCCAGCTTATGATCATAGGTCCAGGCCACGTGCTTCCAGCCGACAATGACCGGCAAGTTGGGCAGGTTAAAGCGGTAGATTTCATAATCAGACAGGTTGATGTCGGTCTGCAGGGTGATGGTGTCGTGACGGCCGATCACCTGCCAATCATCCACCCGGTATTGAATGGTCAGGGTTCTGGGATTGTAAAATCTGAAGCCGCCGTAAGCGCCTTCCACGCCCGCCAGTAGGCTTTGGCAATTAAGGATGTTGTAATCACCTTCGTCACCTATCTCGGCGAAGAATTCGACGGTGATGTCCTCGGGGAAGGTCAGCTCGGGATAGAAATACACGCCGCCTTTCATCTCCGGTGTGATCGGCGCAGGGCCTAGACTGCGGGTATTGGGCACAGCGCCCAGAGGCAGAGGATTGACATCCTGACCCGTATCATCCAGGATTTCCGGCACGTTGGGGTCGATCTGGGCGGTGTAGTCGGGGTTGCCCTCTTTACCCATCCGAGGTATGTTGATGAAGGGTTCGCCGAAGGGCGCCTCGTTGGCCACTTTCAGCACCGCCGGATCGGCGTCGATGTCGGCCTCGAACCGCAGGTAGAGAATCTCGCTGCTCATGTCGGCGGCGGCCTGACACCAGATCTTCACCTCATCGTAAGAGTCATAGCTGTCGTCCAGACAGGTCAGACGCAGGGTATAGATGCCGGCGGTGTCGAAACTCACTGCGGTGCTCAAGGCCGTCGGCGAGGTGATATTCACCACGCTGCCGGCGGGTTTTTCCTCCACCGTCCAGGCCCAGGCAGGCGCATCGCCCGGCGGCAGACCATCATTAACCGCCGAACCGGTCAAGGTGGTATTGTAGATCGGCGGTCCTTGAAGGATCTGATAATCGCCCGCCTCCACCGTTGGACGTTTGTGAGCATATCCCATATTGTACAGTGCGAGGATCTCCGCGGCACTCAATGCCTTGTGCTGATAGATACGAACATCGTCAATAGCGCCGTTAAATGACTGGGTTATATGACATTTATTGCTGCCGATTAACAGATTGATGTTATCAAGGGTGTGTTCGGCGGTGGGGGCAAATTCGGCAGATGCCTCAAGTTGGCCGTTCACGTATAACAAGGCCGTGAGATTAATGTTGTCATACACCCCGGCGATATGATGCCATTGGGCGTCGTTGATATTCGATGTTCCCTGCAAATCGCCGATGCCGGCGGCGTAAAAGCGGGCATTATTGGTGGCGCCAAAGCGGCCCAGGCCGTAAGAATCTCCCAAAGCGAGAAAATGGGCCGATTCATTCCGTAATCCTTCGTCTGCGCCTTTCATCCAGAGGGAAATACTATAGCTGTCCCGGGCGAGATCCTGAAAAATGTTGGGATCGGAATCAGGCCCCTCCGGCCGGACGATTTCCACGTAGTTGTATTGAGTGTTTTCTCCTTCTCCGATTGCCTGGCCGCTGAAGTGACCGGCGTATTTTCGGTCGGCGGCGATCCAGCCCTTGACGAAATTGGGTTCGCCGGCGCCTTTGATCTGGCCGAGGTAGTTCCAATCGACGCCCCTGCGGTTCAAGCCGACAGCGGCATCGTTGACGATAGTGCCGCCGCCCTCATCAAACCTCCAGTGGGCCAGCAGATGTTCGTAGCCGAAGGGGAGAGTCTTAAAGCTTCTGATTTCACTGGCCGTGCCTTCGGGTATTGGTTTAACGCACCAATAATAGATTGTGTCATAGTCCAAAAGGGGCGTATGGAATAAATCACTCGTGGTCGCCGCTAAGGACAAATTATCTTTATCGGTC
>LJUC01000170.1 GCA_001303695.1 Phycisphaerae bacterium SM23_30 | reverse complement strand
CGCCGAGATGAAAACCATCAATCTGAGAAGGCATGCGACCTGTCCTCAATGGAATTACACGATAAACCCAAGTAGATAATAATGAAATATTATTCTTTTACAAGTCCTAATGGACGCGAAATTAGCGCATGTTTGTCAGTTGGGCTTGTAAGTCCTCATAGGCCTTACGTTCTGCACTATCGATAACAAAGTATTGCGTATTGGTATTTGGCAGATTAACCTTTTGAACCCGGTTATCGCCTAAAAGATCAATACGGCCCGGATTAGCTACCACGCGCTGCTGCATACGTCCCTGCTACCGCTAGGATTCCAGGATCTGCAGATATTGGTAAGTTTGATGGCCTCGCTTAACGGTAGTAACTCGGGGAAACATATCAATAACGCCCACGGTATCCGAATAGTGTTGTCATTTATATAATATATACCAACAACCTATAAACGAATAAAATCAAGATAATAATCGACATAGTCGGTTAAATGTTGTCGTTACATAATGATTCATTCCGGATTAAAATCCCCTTTAAGAGCTTAAAATGCTGGTTTTATTTCAATGATTGTCACCCAACTGACGAACATGCGTTCGTTGCCGGGGTCAGATATTGCGGCATTGACGTCATGGCGTCAGGGGTATATAATGTTTCCGGTCGTAAGGGTCTAAGGGAGTCTGTTATGGAACGATAAGACGTGAGAGGAGCAAAGTTTGAGCGAGGTTTTGTGCGAGAGATGCGTGGGTTTGTGCTGTCGTTATCTGGCCCTGCCGATTGACACGCCCAAGACGAAAGGGGATTTCGACGACGTGCGGTGGTACCTGGCCCACGAGGGGATCAGCGTGTTCGTGGAAGAGGGGGACTGGTATATCAATATCGCCAACCGCTGCAAGTATCTGACCAAGGACAACCGGTGCGACATTTATGAGGATCGGCCGCGGTTGTGCCGGGGGTATAAGGAGGATACCTGCGATTATCACAGCGGCGACTACGGCTACGAGCTGCACTTTACCTCGATTGAGGAGCTGGATGAATACCTGGAGAAGCGGAAAGAGAAGAAGTGAGCGGATGGGTGGATGGATGAGTGTTAAGGTATTGCCGGGCGGCGTTGTTTTAAGGATAGATCCCTTGGCGTGCGGGTCTCGGTCGGTATGACGGCGGGGGGCGGGGCAGGGAATGGAAGATGAGGTTCAACCTGGAATGGCGGATAGATGGCGAAGATAGCGGCGGTAAAGGGCACGCGGGATTTTTATCCCGAGCAGATGGCGGTGCGCAACTGGATTATGGAGGGCTGGCGTCAGGCGGGCCTCCGTAACGGCTATGTGGAGTATGACGGGCCGATTTTCGAGCATTTAAGGCTTTTCACGGAGAAGAGCGGGGAGGAGATAGCGGATCAGTTGTTTTTCTTTACGGATCGTGGTGGTCGGGCCTTGGCGCTGCGGCCGGAGATTACGCCGACGCTGGCGCGGATGGTAAATGAGCAGATCAATTCTTTGGCGCGGCCGATCAAGTGGTTTTCGGTACCGCGGCTATTCCGGGCGGAGAAGCCCCAGCGGGGTCGGCTGCGGGAATTTTTCCAGTGGAACGTTGATGTGATCGGTTCGGAAGATATTCTGGCCGACGCCGAGTGCATATACACGGCGATTGATTACCTGCGGAGCGTGGGTCTGAGCAGTAAAGACGTGGTGGTAAAAATCTCCAGTCGGAAGGTGTTGGCCGCCCTATTGAAGGATCTGGGTTTTGCAGAAGATGGATTGGAAGAGGTCTATGTCCTTCTGGATAAGCGTCCCAAGCTGCCCCGGGAGGCCTTTGATGAGATGGCCGCCGAGCAAATAAAAGATCAGGCGTTACGAAACCGGTTGAAGGAGATGCTCCAGCGGCTGCAGCCTGAGGCTTCTGAAGATTCACTCTCGAAACTTAAGGTCTTAGCTCCGGAAGCGGTTCAGGCCGATATAGTCTCATTTTCGGATTTATTTTATTATTTGGAATTAATGGGCGTAGCTGATTATTGCGAATTCGACATCAATATTGTGCGGGGATTGGCGTATTATACGGGTCCGGTGTATGAGATATACGATCGCCGGGAGCCGTTGCGGGCGGTATGCGGAGGGGGGCGGTACGACGATCTGCTGGCGGGGCTGGGGGGCCAGGAGGTGCCGGCGACGGGATTCGGGATGGGCGACGTGGTGCTGGAGCTGATGCTGAAGGAGCGGGGGCTTTTAGGCGGTGCGGCGCAGGGGCTTGATTTTTTCGTTATAGATGCGGGCAGGGAATTATTCAGTTTTAGCAGGGAAGATAAGGACAGGTGTGTGCTGGCGGTGGTAAGCAGGCTGCGTGAGAAGGGTTTCTCGGCGGCCTTTGATTATAAACGACAGCCCCTGGGCAAGCAGCTCAAACAGGCGGCGGCCCAAAAGGCCCGGTGGGCGGTGATTTTGGGCGACGAGACCATCAAGGAAGGAAAGGTTAATGTAAAGAACATGGCCCAGGGCGGTCAAAGGACGGTGGGATTGGAAGAATTTTTATCCCGGCCGGGTGAGACGGTAAAGTAGCGTTTCACTCAAGGTGGCAAAGGATGACAGGCATCACGAACAGTGCTCGGGCGAAGGGCGCAGAATGATAACGGCTATTACCCTGTGATAATGGTCAGAGTCAGGGAGGAGATTAGATGTCCAGGGCGGGCACGCATTACGAACGGGCGTTTGAGGATTATCTGCGAGGGCGGGGGACACCGTACGTCGGGGTGGATCAGGCGAAGAAGGCGGTTTTTTCGGGGGTGCGGATAAAGAGTTTCGATTTTATTATCTATCCCCGGCAGGGACGGAAGATCTTGGCCGACGTAAAAGGGCGCCGGTTTTCATACCTGTCGTATCAGCAGGGGCGTTGGGGCGAGTCGTGGACGACGAGGGCGGACGTGGCGGGCTTGAGCCGCTGGGAAGAGGTTTTCGGTGGTGATTACAGGGGTGTTTTTATATTTGCCTATTGGCTGTGGGGCAAGACGGAAGGAGGGGGCGGGGAACAGCCGGCGCTGTTTGATAATGTTTATCAGTTCGAGGAGCGGGATTATGCGTTCGTGGCGGCGGACTTGAGCATTTATCGATGTCGGATGCGGCCCCGCAGCGTCAGCTGGAAGACGGTGTATGTGCCGACGCGGCAGTTTCGGCAGATGGTTCGGCCGATAGAGGAAATTATCTGAGGTGGCCAGGGATTTTACAGAATAAGGGATATTTAATAATGATCCCTTTTTTCCGGAGGCCGGGGTCTGTTGTTTGATGGGATTATTCGGGGTTAATTTTCCGTTTTCAGGGCCTTGATGGTGTTGGTGATCTCGCCGATCTGGGTGACCTTCAAGCCGAAGTTTTCCCCGACTTTAACCGGCTGGCCGAGGCCGATAGTAACGTTGTTGACGGTGAGTTCGACATGCTGATAGGCGTCCTGATCGAACTGGATGACGGTGCCGACGTGCAGTTTGAGGATTTCGGCCATGGTCATTTTCTTCTGCGCTATCTTTACGATGACGGGCACCTTTATCGAGAGGATGCGGTCGAGCTTTTGCGATTCGCTCCGGGGAGGGGGGGCGTGATCCTGCATCATTTGGGGAGCGGGGTCCTGAGATTCGGGCGGCATTTCGTTAGTTACAGCCGACTCGTCAGCCGAGGCCTCGGAGGTGTCGGGGGCCGGAGGGGTTTTGGATTTCTGTTGAGCTTGTTTGGTTTTGGAGGCCATACGGGTTCAGGTTAATTTTTGTAAATGCTTTTTCATAAATAACTTACGCGAAAATCCTGTTTGAGCGGCGGGCGAACCGGCCGCCCTGGTATAAATATTATCGGTACTTGGAGGGGAAATCTACAGCAAATGGAACAGGCGGGGATGGTTTTTTGTTGACCTGATATTTGCGTAAAAGGTATTCTCTAAGTCACTTATGAGATGGTGGTTTAAGCTACAACTGTACTGGCAAATTCTGATTTGCATAGCTATCGGTGTAGTTGCGGGGATGATTCTAGGGGAAAAGGCGTCGTTTATACAGCCGGTGGGGGATATATTTATTCGGTTGTTGAAGATGCTGATCGTGCCGCTGACGTTTTTCACGTTGATCAGCGGCATTACCCGGATGGAGGAGCTGCGGAGTCTGCGTTCGGTGGGGGGGATGACGCTGTTATATTTTGCGGCCACCTCCCTGGCGGCGGGGACCATCGGTATGGTCGTGGCCTTGATTATCCGGCCGGGCAAAGGCAAGGAGCAGATACTAGAAGCGGCGCAGGAATATACGCCGGAAGAGTTCAGTTTTGTCGAGAGGATCGTCAATTCCGTGCCGGAAAATCCCATCGAGGCCATGGCCCGGGCGGATATGCTGCAGATTATTGTGTTTTCGATTATCGTGGGCATCGGGCTTTTGGCCCTCAGCCCTCAGGTGCGGGAGCTGGTCGGGCTGTTTCGGTCGGGGGCGGATTTGATGATCAAGATCACGGAATTCGTGATGAAGCTGGCGCCGTACGGGATATTGGCGCTGGTGGCGAATATGGTGGCGACGCTGGGGGGAAAAATGATGAGGGAGGTATTCTGGTTCGTCTTGTCGGACTATATAAGCATGATAATCATATTGGCGGTTGTGTATCCCGTCTTGCTGATATATCTGGGCAGGATAAATCCGCTGCGCTTTTATCGTCATATTTCCCCGGCGATGCTGGTGGCGGCGAGCACCACGTCGAGCAGTGCGACGCTGCCGGTTTCCATACGGGTGGCGGAGAAGAATTTGGGCGCCCCGGAAAAATTGTATGGTTTTACCCTGCCTTTGGGGATGACGGTGAATATGGACGGGATGGCCTCGGCGATCGGGGTGGTGGCGATCTTTGCCGCCAATCTTTACGGCAAGACAATTGACGCGACGATGATGGTGCAGATCGTTTTTTTAGCCTTGGTGCTTTCGATCAGCACCGCCGGCATTAAAAGCTCCGGGGCGGTCATGTCGATGATCCTGTTGCAGGCATTGGATATGCCGGTGGAGTTGTTTTACGTTTTTATAGCCATATGGCCTATTATTGATATCGGCCATACCACCTGCAATATTACCGGCGATCTTTGCGGGACGGCGATTATCGGTTCGCGTTTGAAGATGATCGATAAAGAGATATTTGACGGGAAGAACGCTATAGCGGAGGATATTAAATCCACGAATGACAGGGATTCTTCGCTGCGCTCAGAATGACAGGGCGGTACTATTATGCTTGAGACTTATCCTTGGTTGTCGGTGGTGCCGCCTTTGGCGGCGATCGGGATTGCGATTATCTTTCGGCAGGTGTATGTGGCGCTGGTGATCGGTTTATGGTCGGGGTGTTCGATTTTGGCCGAGGGCAACCCGGTCAAAGGGTTGGCCGACACCATTGAGCTTTGCGTCAATGTGTTTAAGGACGCAGACCAGACCAAGGTCATTCTGTTTTCGGCGTGTATCGGGGCGTTGATCGCCTACACGCAGCGCTCGGGGGGGGTGCGGGGATTGATTGAATTTGTTTCCCGACGAGGGCTTATCACCACGCGGCGGCGGGCGCAGTTTTTGACGGTGGGGCTGGGGGCTTCGATGCCCATCGAGTCGAGCATTAACGTTTTAATCACCGGTACGGTGTCGCGGCCGATATCTGATAAATTGAAGATTTCCCGGGAAAAGCTGGCGTATCTTTGCGATTCGATCTCGGCGCCGGTGTGCTCTTTGATACCCATTAACGCCTGGGGGGCGTATGTGGCGGGGCTTTTGGAGGGGCAGGGCATCGAAAAGCCGTTTCATATGTATCTCAAGGCGGCGCCGTTGAATTTCTACGCGCTTTTTGCCCTGGTGCTGGTGGTTATCATCATCACCACCCAAAAGGATTTTTTCACCATGAAAAAGGCCGAAAGACGGGCCCGCGAAGAAGGCAAGGTGCTGCGGGACGGGGCGACGCCCTTGATTTCGACGGATGTTATTTCCATCGCCCCCAAGGAAGGCATACCCTTTCGGGCCCGCAACATGGTGGTTCCGGTGGCGACGATGGTGGGGATGATGATCGCCGGCATGTTGATTACCGGCAGAGGACATCTAACGGCCGGTTCCGGTTCGACCTCGGTGTTGTGGGCGGTGCTGTCGGCGGTGGCGGTGGGCGGGATCATGTACCGGGTGCAAAAAATCATGAAATTCAACGAACTGACGAGCCTGTTTTTCAAAGGGGTGGGCGGATTGATCCCCATCGCGATTTTGATGATGTTCGCCTTTGCCATCGGGCAATTATGCAGGGACCTCCAGACCGGCATATATGTAGCCTCGGTAGCCGAAAAAATCATCTCCCCCAAATTCTTACCTTTGATTCTCTTTGTCACCACCGGTTTTATCGCCTTTTCGACGGGGACCTCCTGGGGGACGTGGGCGATCATGTTTCCCATCGCCATTCCTTTGGTGTATGCCTTCGATATCGACGTGCTGCCCATCATCGCCTCGTTGATCTCGGGCGGGGTGTTCGGCGATCACTGCTCGCCCATCTCCGACACCACGCTGGTCTCCTCGATGGCGTCGGCCTCCGACCACATGGACCACGTCAACACCCAGCTGCCCTACGCCCTCACCGCCGCCGCCGCCGCCGCCGCCCTCTTCCTGATAATCGGCATCGTGAAATATTAATGCTCCTTTACATCATGAAAAAATGTACCGGATATCCATAATTACCTCCCTTAAATTACCATAAAAACAACCTTGACAAGAAGCCTGTTTGTCTGTACATTGTACATATGGCTGAAATGCGATTTGAATGGGATGCCCGAAAGAATAAAGAAAATGCCCAAAAGCATGGCATTTCCTTTGAAGAGGCACAGACAGCTTTTTACGATGAACAAGCTATTGTATTTTTTGATCCGGACCACTCCGGCGCTGAGGATCGTTTTATTCTGCTGGGCATAAGCTTCAAACTACGCATCCTGGTAGTCTGTCATTGTTTTCGTGAAAGTGAAACTGCCGTGAGAATCATTTCGGCCAGAAAAGCGGACAAGGATGAGCAACGCGATTATTGGAGAAGAAGATCATGAAAACGCATTATGACTTTGCTAAAATGAAGGGGCGTAAAAATCCCTATACCAAATATCTCAAACAACCGGTTACCATGCGCCTGGACCGGGACACGGTTGGTTATTTTAAGTCATTGTCCCAAGAGACCGGCATACCCTACCAGACGCTTATCAATCTCTATCTCAGAGATTGCGCCGTTCATCAACGCAAACTACGGATAAAATGGGCCACGTAAACCAGAAGGTATATGTCGTTACAAGCCGTTATTTTTATGTGTTTATAGGGGAAATTCCGGGTTAAATAGCTGAGGATTAAGAGTTATATAAAAGAGATTACATGAAAATAAAATGCTGGTATTTAGAGAAAGATCATGTTGAAAAAAACGATCATATATGGATTTCAATCTCTCGTTTTATTTATATGTATGGTTTCTCACCCGGTCGTAGCAAAACCGCAGGTCAATGTCGATCAAAACAACACCCAGAAGTCGGTTACAATTGTACAAGTACCTGCCACCGACGGGCTCGACATGCCGGTCTGGCAAAAAGCACCCACCGGCATCGGTGAATTTTTTCCGTTTCCCGGTACTGTCACAGTCGGTTATCGGGTGGATGAACATCGGTTCGAGGCAACTTACAGTGGAACACTGGTAACCGAGGGTAATAAACGCTGGCATATTGCCCCGGATTTATACCTGCGAAATTTATATCCGGTTTTCAAAGAGGAAAACACTTTGTGGGCCCGCGACCCGAACTATTTGGTGGCGGTTGATCTGCAAGACTGGTCCATAAAAGCACAAGCACCGCTTCCAATGCGCTCTCAGCCGTTCACCGTTCGGGACAACCATATCTGGTGCCTGGAAGATAATCCATTTTCAAATTACTCCGTTAATTCTTCCGTAAATATAAGTGGCACATCCGTGGTGCAGTACGATATGAAGGGCAATGAATTATACCGGTTCAAATTACCAAACAACGAAATAAGGCCCCAAACATCTGATCCATATACCATTGCGCCTTTTTCGCTAATTATCTGGGCGGCGGTAGATAAAAATTATGTTTGGCTGGGTGTACGCGTATATCCAAATCTATCTTATTACACTTATCAAAAAGGCGATCCCTTTGGAGGGGGAGTAATTTATGACCTTTCCCTGGTTGAATTTCAGTTGGTTCGAATGGACCGACAGTCCGGTGAAAGGATAGAGTTGGAATGTGAAGGCGGCTTGGAAACTAAGTGTTTTGAACTTTCCGATCACATTCTGTTAGTTAACAGTTCGAAGGATCAGCCGGGCAAGATTTATAAAATAGATAAAGAAAACCTTCAAGTTGAATTTTTGGGCCGGATAGATCCCGTTTATTCGTCATATATCAATACCGACGGCGAAAACCTTTGGTTTGTTTGCTCCAAATATACCAAAATTATATCTTTAAGTGATTTAAATAACGTCAAGGTGGTCAAAAATGATTATCCCCCCGTATATTTACCACCGGCACGATTTGGCGATACGTGCACCCCTGATATATTGGGAGGTGATGCCGAGCGTCTCTGGCTCGAGGTTCCCGGGGGCTTAATTATAGAGATCAATGATGACGACACGGTTCGAGCCCGAGATTTATCCAAGTGGTATCATGAGGCTATAAAAGGTTTTTCTGGGGCTATTTCGCGACCGGGACTGCTTTATGTACAAGGCAACGGGTGTCTCATTCGCCTGGATGCAAA
>LJUC01000169.1 GCA_001303695.1 Phycisphaerae bacterium SM23_30 | reverse complement strand
CGTCGCCTCTTTCTCTTACCTGTCCTGGTAGCTTAAAGCGCTAAACTCCAGCCCGCCTTTGGCGGGCTGCTCTTAACCTAAAGCGTTGCGCTTCAGATTAAAATACGCCACTAAATTTTTTACCTATACAAAATTTGGTGCAAAAGAGCCAAATTACTTGTATCATTCCTTTTGATTGAGGTCTATATCCATAAGCCTCTGAGCCTTTATGATATTATATTTTACGGGGTTTATAAAATAAATTGGAGAGTAAAGATGAGCAGCAACAAGTTAAAAATGGTCAAAAATGTAGCGGGCAGGTTGGTGCCTACTAAGGTCAATGGTCGCGAAGTGATTCCGTTTAAGGGAGTGCATCAGTATCGGCCGACGGGTCGGCGGGCGGCGCCGCCCATTTCTACGTTTATCGACTATCCCGACGGGAATAAGTTGGTGCCGGATCTGCGGACCGCGCTGGAAAGGTGCGGACTTGCCGACGGGATGACCATTTCTACGCATCATCATTTCCGCGATGGGGATGTATTGGCGAATCAGCTCTTCGATCTCATAGCAGAGATGGGAGTGAAAAATTTACGCTGGTTTCCCAGTGCAACGTTTCCCTGTCATGCCCCGATGATTAAGCACCTGGACAGCGGAGTGATCCACCATATCGAGGGGAGTTTGAATGGGCCCTTGGGGCTTTATTGCTCGCAGGGCAAAATGAAAGGAATGGGAGTTTTACGCAGCCATGGGGGTCGTTATCGCGCGATTCGAGACGGGGACGTTCATATCGACATAACGGTGATCGCGGCGCCAACGGCCGATCCTTTCGGCAACTGCAACGGTATGCATGGTGCTTCGGCATGTGGGCCGCTGGGTTTTTCTGAGGCCGATTCCATGTACGCTGATAAGGTAATAGTGGTTACCGATAACCTGGTGCCGATGCCTTGTTATCCGCCCTGGCAGATCGAGGGCAATTACGTAGATTGCGTGGTGGAGATGGATAAGGTGGGGACTCCGGAAAAAATATTATCAGGCACTACCGAGATCACCCGCAGCCCCAACCAACTGTTGATCGCGGAGACGGCGTCGCAGTTTGTGCGGGAGGCGGGCATCTTGCACGACGGGCTTAATTTTCAAGCGGGGGCAGGTGGTATTTCACTGGCGTTTGTTGATTTTTTGCATAAGATCATGGCCGAGGAGGGTTTGCGAGCCCGGTGCATCATCGGGGGGATTACCCGTTTAGCAGTGGATATGCTGGAAGGGAACGCTACCGATTATCTTATAGACGGGCAGGCGTTTGATCAGGCGGCTATCGAAAATATGAGGGAAAACTCCCGTCATATATGCATCAGCCCTTTCCACAGTTACGATTACCATTCCAAGGGCAACCAGATCAGTTTTATGGACGTCATCGTTCTGGGGGCCACCGAGGTGGACGTTAATTTCAATGCCAACGTGGTGACGCATTCAGACGGTCTTATGCTGCACGGCATCGGCGGCTGGCAGAACTGCATGTTCGCCCAATGCACGATGCTGGCGATCCCCTCGTTTAGAAACCGCATGCCGGTCATTCGGGATGAGGTGACGACGATTTGCGCCCCGGGTGAGGTAGTGGACGTAGTGGTGACCGAGCGAGGGCTGGCGATCAATCCGCGCCGCGAAGATTTAATTGAAGCAACAAAAGGATCCAAGCTGCCGATTCGTAAAATCGAAGAGATCAAACAGGAGGTCGAAGAGCTCTGCGGCGGCCCGCCGGAGAGGCCCGAACTGGGCGATAAAGTGGTAGCGGTTATTGAATGGGTTGATGGCACAGTGTTAGATAGTGTATATCAGGTTAAAAAATCATAATTATCCTAAAACAAAAACCCTGCAGAACGCAAAGAGCCCTGCAGGGTTTTCCTTAAACTTCGCCTCCCAATACTACCACCAAACGCCATTCAACCACTGGTTCGCAAAAATTGCCCAGTCAAACATGTTAACGACGCCGTCGCAGTTCAAATCGGCCGAGCCCGGACAGAACTCATCGGTGGTGAGCATAAAGGCCATATCAATCGAATTCATTGCCGTATCATAGTAGGGATGTCCCGGCGGATACCGCAGTTCATTCCACATATACGGCAGCTCGCCTGCATGTATCACCGCATCGTCCATGAAATGCTGGGGCCAACGGCGCGTCTTCCAGCCGAACTCGCCGTCTTCGGTATCGACCTGGACGTCCAGCCAATAGATTACCGGTTCCTCGTAGGAACCCTTCTGCAGAAACGCCTCTTCGGGATCGATATTAACCTTGACCAGCCATATCTGGGAATCACCGCGAAAAATAAGTTCGCCATGAACGGGATCCCACCAGTATTCATTAGGCTCGACTACGGCATACAATCTTTCTTTGAAATCATTGGGTTCGACAAAATCACGTTCCCAAAGGAGTATGTCAGGTTTGGAATAATTATTACTCGGATCGGTTCCTCCCAGACCGGCAGGATCATCGCTGTGGAAGCTGAGGTGAATCTTCTTGATCTTGCCTTTATGGTCTTTTTTCCAGGAACTCCAGAGGTACACTCCGGTTATCCGTTCGACGGCGGTGCAGCGGAAATCGTCGGCCAGAACGCGGCGGATGTTGTCGCTGGAATCGACGCGGATGTCGATACCGTTCGGTGATTCATCGGGCGCCTGCACCCATTTAATGCCGCATCTCTCGCCGATCAGCACCGTGTAATCCTCCACCTCGCCGTCATCAGCCAGACCGTCATAGCTTAAATTCATATTGACGGTGGTGTATCGGAAACGAGCAAAGGCGGTACTATTGGGCTTGGCGGTCATGGGCACCATGAAATAGAGAGTGGTGGTCATTCCGCCGTTTACCTGGGCGTCGCTGAAGATCCGGTCGCCCGCTTCGGTCCAACTGCCGTCTCCATTGAAGTCAATCCACCCGGAGAAAAAGCCATCTATTGACGCTTTCACATCAATTTGGGCCCAATTTCCGGGTATCAACGGCGTGGTTACAAATTTCACGCCGTCCTCATCGTCGAAACCGTCATTATCATCTCCCAGAGCGTCGGGGGTTTGCTGGCCGTCGGGTTCAAAGTCCACGCCGTTGCCCAGGAAAACACCGGGCACTACCACGTGCCTGGCGCCGTTGGGCAGCATGGTCGGATAGGGGCGATCGGGGGCGTCGCCGAAGTCCAGAGGCAGGGTGGGCAAATCCTCGAAAGTCAGCATAAAGGCCATATCAATCGAATCACGCTCATAACCATAGTAGGGATGACCCAGTGGATAGCGGAGTTCTTTCCATATTCTCGGCAATTCACTGCCGCGGTCAAACACCGCATCGTCCATAAAGTGATCGGGCCACTGTCGCGTCTTCCAGCCGAATTCGCTTTCTTCATCGGTATCGACCCGAATGTCAAGCCAGTAGATAACAGGACTATCCGGCGTGCCTCTTTGGATAAAGGCGTTGGTGGGATCGATATGAATATCGACGCGCCATACTCGTCTATCGCCCCCGGCGATGGGATCTCCGACTACAGGATCCCACCAATATTCACCTGGAGCAGGCAAGGTATAATAGTGCTCTATAACGAACTCGTCGGGGCCGATGAAGTCTTGCGACCATATCTCTTCCGGATCGGGCTTCGAGAACTTGTTTTCAGGATCAAATCCGTCGGGTCCCACCGGGTCGTCTTTGTGAATACTCAGATGGATTTTTTTGATATTGCCTTCGACGTCATTCTTCCAGGAGCCCCAGAAATGCACATCGGTCAGCAGGTTGGTGGAGGTGCACTCGAAGTCGTCGGCTATGACGCGTCCGTCGTCAACGCGAATGTCAATTCCATTGAAAGACAGATCGGGCAACTGCACATACTTGGTATTTTTGGGCAGGATTCTTATATCTACCTCGTAATCTTCGACCTCCCCATCGGCGGCCGGGCCGTCCGGAGGCAAGCCGCCGTTGGTACTGATGCGGAATCGGGCGAAGGTCTGGCCCAAAACCGCACTGCTCGGCGGAGTAACGGGGATATGATGAATTACACCGGTGCCTAAGAAGACATCCAGGGCGGGAATTTTTTCGGCCGAGGACCATTTCTGGTCACCATCCCAATCGACCCATCCCTGGACGATGCCGCCGCCGGCGGCGCCGCCGTCGGAGACCTCTATGAAAATATATCCGGTCTGGCCCTGATACAGGGGCGGGATAGACACGCCGTCTTCATCATCGTAAGCGGGAAGTAAAGCCAGGTCATCGCCGGTGGCATTGCCGTTGGGCTGACCGTCGGGTTCGGCATCGGGAAAATCGGTGTTGTCGCCCAGCCAGGGACCTTGATCGGTAATCTTATGGTTGGCACCGTTGTGCGCTGCGTAAGTCGGATAGCCAACGGCAGTGAGGAAATCCGGGGCATCGCCCCAGTCCAGATCACCGGGCATTTCTCTGATATAGATTCTATAGTCCTCCACCTCGCCGTCTGGGGCGTAACCGCCGGGACCTGGTATATTAACACTGCTGCTGCTGATACGGAATCGGCAGAAGGTTTCTCCGACCGCGGCGCCGGCGGGCACCGGGAAAGTAATAGTATGGGTGCCGGGGGGCAAAGAGCCGGCAAAAATCTGCTCTGCCGCCTGCCAGATATAATCGCCATTAAAATCAATCCAGGCCACCACGTAGCCACCTGCGCCTCCACCGCCGCCGTTGACTTCGATGTCGATACTGGCCGTTTGGCCTGCATACAGGGCCGACGGGAGGATTACGCCGTTTTCGTCGTCGTAATTAGGCAGAGGATTGCCGGGGCCTGTGTCATTATCATCACCATCAGCCGTAGGATCGGGCTGACCGTCGGGTTCGCTGTCGGGAAAATCAGTGGCAGCTAATCCGAGCCACGGACCCGTTGAAACAATCCGGTGGCGAGCGCCGCCATTGCTCAATAGCGTCGGATAGCCAGCGGCGCCGGCCTGAACCGGAGCATCACCCCAGTCAAGATCCAGCTCCTGGTGGGTGGTCAGGACAAAGGCCATATCCCATGATACTCCTTGGGGAAACTCTATGGGCGAGCCTTCAACGAAGGGGGTACCAATATCCGCCGGACGGGTAGGATCCCGGATTATCACAGCATCATCCGGGGCGGGTGAATCCGGATTACGGGGCCGGGTCTTCCAGCCGAATGGATATCTCGAGACTTGATCCTGGTAGATAGCGGCAATGCTGATCCAGTAAACATGTTGTTCACCGGGTTTCTGATAGAACCACTCGCTTTCGGGCAGGTAACACTCAAAGTAGAACGTTGCTTCCGGCGGGGCGAATTCATTCCTTGGATCAAAGTCCCAGCCCACGAACTTATACTGATAATCGTAGCAAGTTGCCTGCCATATTACCCGATCTGGACGGCTCCAGGTCTGATCAGGGGGATTTGCCGGCACATCGGTCCAGATGGCAAAGTGGAAGGCGAAGGGCATTTCAACAGCGGGGGGATCGGGATAGTACCAGTTGAGTAAAGAACCCCACCAGTGAATGTCGGTGACGGGATCGTCGCTTCGGCAGACCCAGTCATCGGCGACAATCTGGTAATCACCATATAAAGAAGGCTCATCCCAACCATTAAAGGCGTCTTCAGGGACGTAAGGCTCTGGGGGCTGGGACCATTTGATTATGGGATCGCTCAATGCCGAGGAAATCCCAAAGGCAAAATCGCTGTATATTTGTTGAGGATCGATGCCCCAGATAATGGATTTCCAGGGACCGTTATCGAGTTTTTCAGCAGCGGGGTAAATGATGGGGGGGGCGGCTCTTTGGGCTTCCTGCCAGCGCCACATTGCCGGATTAACAGCATCGTTCGATTTAGCCGAGATGTCAAACCAGTAAATCTCACCCTGCTCCTGCGGGTACGGATCGGGTAAAATATACTTATACTCATAAATTCGGCAGCCTTCAATATTCACCAGGCCGGTGAAATGCTCGTTAACCTGGGAAAAGGGAACGTCTATGGACCAATCTTCGGCGCCTGGGAGAGGCCAGGGGAGGCTTGGCTCATCTTTGTGAATGCTCAAATGAAACGAGTTGATTCCGGAGCCGCGGAGTTCGTTACCTAAACCATCCATCTCGTAGTTACCAAACCAGTGCAAGTCCATCACCTGGCCCCCATCGCAACGCCACTGATCAGCCTTGGTCATCCAATGGTAAGTGCCGTCGAAGTCAGTGTAATCATGGGCGTGTAGTCCGGGCAAGGTTACGTCGGGATCCTGCATCCATTTATACGTGTCAGGTGGTTGGTAAAAAATATTCTCACCGCGTCGTCCGGGGCCAGGGAAGTATCATCTCGAGGCCGGGTTTTCCAGCCGAAAGGGTTGTCCGGTACCGCCATCGTGCCATAATTGGCCGCGATGCTGATCCAGTAGATATTTCCACCTGCTTCCTGAATAAACGGCTTCGGCAGCCTGGTCTTGAACTTAAAACAGGCCTCAAAATGACCGCCGCCCATCGATACAGGCAGAGGATCAAAGTCCCAGCCCACCCACTTGTATTCGAAATCACTGACGTCGGCCTCATAGATCACAACGCCCGGATGGCTAAATTCTTGATCTACGCCTGCCTTCACATCCGTCCAGATGGCGATGTGAAACGACTGGGGCAGCAAATGGTCGATATCCTGGTACGGCCAGTCGATGAATGATGCCCACCAGATGACATGCGTCACGGGATCGCTGGTGTCGCAGAACCAGTCATCAGCGGCAATCTGCTTACTTTCGTGGATCGAAAGCTCGTTCCAGCCCCAGAACGCATTATTCGGATAGGCGGGCTCGGGCTTTTGCTTCCATTTGTTGAGGATGTCGGGATTCAAGGGATTAAGCTCCAGCACCGAGGGGCCCAGAACATAATCCGTGGGTTGGCCGGTTTCATCGAGCAGGCGGGTATCTTCGTCATTCGCTAAGGCATTGCCCGGGGCCAAGGGTTTATTGTTAATCTCACCATTATACCTTTTGGGCCGCTCCAAAGTGTATTTACGGCCTTCAATCTCTATCTGGTAGGTGATGTCAAAGAAGCTGTCGGCCACGCCCCAATCAGTGAACGGCGGTACTTCCAGCGTACCTTTTACCTTATGGTCCCGCTCTTCCATCTCACCGGGATGGGACATCAGTGGATGCAGGGTCATCTTCACCAAACCCATCGAACTGCTGCCGGCCAGGTTCATGCTGACCATTTCAGTCTTCACTTCATCCAGACCATCCCCATCGTCATCGTACGCCTCGCCTTCCTTTGGGCCCTCGAAGAAAACGTGCGTCTCTACCGGACCGGTTAAAATTATCGTCTCCGGACCGTTGATGGCCTTTTTCAGCTCAACTACGCAAACCGCCTTCTCATAAAAATCAACCTCGGTGGCCATTTGCTGCTTACTCAACTCGGCCGGAGGGCCGGCGGCGGCCGCGAACGAGGCGAAGCAGTCATTATTAAAGTAAGCCTCGCTTAACGCCAAAGAGGCAAAGCCAAGCAATAATACTACCGCCCAAAGTGATAACCATTTCGACCTGAACGCTCTCATTACAGAATCCTCCTTATATAAGGTTATTTCCGGATAATGCTTATTCGGAATTGACCATAACTACTCCGCTTATGCTATTACTCCAACAGAGTTGATTCGAGATTCGCTCCTTTTATATTCTCTATAGTATAACATTATATCGTTTCAATACTGTTTTGCAAGCAGTTTTTCCCGGTTTTCTTAACCGCAGACTATATTTCTTTTTTCCCTAAATCCATTCAGACAAAAGCTTTACCGGCTTTTATCGGCTCCGGCATAATTTTTAAGAAAGTTTATCATTAATACTCACGTCAATGATTTCTGAATAAAAATTCCTTTACTAATCAACGCAAGCCTATAAATGCTAAAGATTTAGAATCACTTCCGGCGGGTGCCCTTAATCAAAAATCCATCCCCAAAAAATACCCAAAGCCAATTTTACAAAACTTTAGTTGGAAATTGAAAAACCGGACATTTAACATAGGTAGGGTAATATTTTGATTATGAACAATGATTATGCTCACGAAAATATTAAACAAGAACTATTAATCAAATTAAATAGTAAAGAAAGTGAAAAACTTATGAAAAGGGATATATTAAAATTATTGATGATTTTTTACAGTATTATTATCATTCTATTAAATACATATGGCTGCCAACTTCGAGCGGAAAAGCCCCCGGACAAAAGACCGACAGAATCTTTGATGCAATTTGATCACTATCACTCGATAACCGAAGTCGAAACATTTCTCCAGGCTGTCGCCACTAGACATAAAGACTTGGCCACGTTGATCGAGATCGGACGCAGCCGCGCCCAACGACCTATATACGCCGTGGAAATCAACAACCCTGCCACCGGAAAGGCCCACGAGAAGCCGGCCTTCTACCTGGACGGCAACATTCACGGTGGCGAGGTCTTAAGCGGCGAAGGAGCCCTTTACGTTATTAATCTGTTGCTGGAGCGCTATGAATCGGACGCCGACATTCGTGAACTGGTTGACACCCGGGCCTTTTTCATTATCCCGATTGTCAATCCTGACGGACGCGAAATATCGGTCGCCAGAGGGGAAAACCATCGCTGGAACATCAGGCCCTTTGATGAGGATAATGACGGGAGGGTTGATGAAGACCCGCCCGACGATTTGGATGGAGATGGGCGAATCCTGCGTATGCGGGTAGAAGACCCGAAAGGCCAATGGAAAGTGTCGTCGGCGGATGAACGATTAATGGTCAGGCGTAGCCGAGGGGAAACGGGTGGAACCTACTACAAAATGTACAGTGAAGGAATCGATAATGACCACGACGGGCAATTCAATGAAGATATTGCAGGCGGAATTGATGTAAATAGAAACTTTCCCTCCAACTGGCACCCGGCCCAGTTCGCCTCCGGCCCCTATCCACTGTCGGAACCGGAAAGTCACGCGCTGGTAGAATATATCACCTCCAGACCCAACATCGCCGCCGTCCATACGTTTCATACCAGCGGCGGAATGATTTTAAGGTTTCCCACGCTCGGCGATCAGGATTGGGAATTTCCCGCCGCCGATATCAGAGATTATAACGAGATCGCCCAGCGGGGGGCGGAGATTACCGGTTACGACAATTACGCCAACGAGAAGAAAAAGATCGTGGACCGAATGAATCCTGGTCACGGCGTTTTTAACGATTGGGCTTCGAACATTTTCGGCGTGTTGGCCATGACGACCGAGATGTGGAAACAACCTGGCGGCAGAGGACAAGGCACACTGGACTGGAATGATCGTGAACTGGGCGGTAAAGGATTCATCAACTGGTATCCGTTCCAACATCCCCAGCTTGGTGAGGTGGAATTAGGCGGCTGGGACCGATTCCTCCTCAGCAATGCGCCGGAGCCGCTGATGGCCAAGGAGCTGGAGAGAAACGCCCAATGGGTTTTGAGCTTCGCCGAGAGATTGCCGCGCGTGGTTATCGTGGACGCCCAGGCCCAAAAATCAACCCGTCAACTCGATCTCATAGAGATAGTTGCTCAGGTGGCAAATACAGGCTGGATGGCAACCGCAACCGAACACGCCGAAAAAGTGCTCCGAATCGCCAAACCGGTTACCGTAATTTTAACGCTTGAAAATGCCGAACTTGCAGGTACTAATAACATAGTAGAACTGGGCGTATTGCCCGGAGCTCGCGAGAACGGACCTGTCGAGGTCCCTGTCTCATGGCTGGTGAAAGTAGTCGATTCGGACCAACCGGCCTTCGCGGAGATAATAGCAACTTCAGAAAAAGCCGGCGTCGCACGCCGCCGAATCGACCTGCGTAACCGATAATGAAATATAAAACCACTAACACCATTGTGGTTAAAGGAATTCTCATGAATCCAAAATCAAATCCAGTGATGATTATCTTTGTACTGATATTTGTGTTTTTCGGGCCGGTTCATCCGGGTAAGGCCCAGATTCAGCAGGAAACGCTGGAAATGCCGGGCCTGTCGCAGCCGGTGGAGATCATAAAAGATATTTGGGGTATCTCTCACATTTACGCCCAGAACCAGAAAGACTTGTTTTTCGCCCAGGGCTTTAATGTGGCGCGGGATCGTTTGTTTCAACTGGAGATCTGGCGACGCCAGGCGAGCGGCACCATGGCGGAAATATTGGGTCAAAAAGCCCTGCGAAACGACATCGGGGCCCGCCTATTCAAATTACGCGCCGACATTAAAAAAGAAATGAATCAATATCATCCGGATGGTGAAGAAATTATCACTTCATTCGTCAGAGGCATCAACGCCTATATCAACCTGACCAACGAAAATCCAGACCTCCTGCCCCTTGAATTCAAGCTGTTGGGCATCAACCCTCAGCCCTGGACGCCCGAAATTGTCGTCTCCCGCCATAACGGCCTCTTTCGAAACGTCACCGGTGAATTATCTTTGGCCCGACGGGTTCAACGATCAGGCGGTGATCGTGTGGAGCGAACGTCGAATTTTCATCCGGGCCGTCCCCAATTAGCACTGGCAAAAGGTCTTGACGTCTCCATAATCCCAGACAACGTTTTGGAGCTTTATCGAGCCCGAAGCAGAAGGACTGGATTCGGCCCGGAAGATATTGTATTGAAAGATTTTCGAAATGAAAAATCTTTGAGTCTTTTAAACGAAAGCTTAACGATGGATGATTTTATAGACCAGGGCAGCAATAACTGGGTGATTAGCGGCAGAAAAACATTCTCGAGATTCCCTATTCTGGCCAACGACCCGCATCGATCACAGCAGATCCCTTCTTTGAGATATTTTGTTCATCTGGTGGCGCCGGGCTGGAACGTCATCGGCGGGGGCGAGCCGGCCCTTCCGGGTTTATCGATCGGCCACAACGAATACGGCGCCTGGGGGCTGACCATTTTCAGCATAGATCAGGAGGACCTGTACGTTTACCAGACCAATCCCAATAATAACAACCAGTACAAATACCGTGACAACTGGGAAAGTATGAAGATTATCCAGGAAACCATACCGGTTAAAGGACGACAGCCTGTTACCGTTGATCTAAAATACACGCGTCATGGACCGGTGGTTTTTGAAGATGCCCCCCATAATAAAGCCTATGCCGTTAGAGCCGCCTGGCTGGAAATCGGCGCCGCCCCTTATCTGGCCAGCTTACGGATGGATCAGGCTCAAACCTGGCAAGAGTTCCAAGAGGCCTGCTATTATTCCCGAACCCCCTCGGAAAACATGATCTGGGCCGATAAAGATGGTCATATCGGCTGGCAGGTAGTGGGGATTGCTCCCGTGCGAAAGAATTGGTATGGCCTTTTGCCGGTGCCGGGCGATGGTCGCTACGAATGGCAGGGTTACATTCCCATTAAAGAACTTCCCCACATCACTAATCCCCCCGAGGGATATATAGCCACGGCTAATGAAGATAATGTTCCACACGGATATCCCCACCGGTTGGGTTATTCCTGGTCGGAGCCTTTTCGGGTCAACCGGATAAAAGAAGTGCTTGAGTCCGGCACCCAGTTCACCATGGCGGATATGATGAGACTGCAGCAGGATGAATTGTCCATTCCCGCCCGAAACCTCATCCCCTTATTAAAGCCGCTCAAACCGGATCGGGTTTTGGATCGCAAGGCACGGGAGGAATTGCTGGCCTGGGACTTTGTCATGGATAAAAATTCCGTGGCGGCGACGATATATTCCTACTGGGAGTCGCGACTTCGATCCAACGTGAGGGCTCTTTCGCAAAGAGGACCTTACGCCGAGATGGTGCCGCAGCCGTCATTGAGCGAGGTGATCCAACTGCTGCACGCTCCGGATTCACGATTCGGAGATGATCCTGTTGTCTCTCGAGACGCCCTGCTGCTGAAAAGCCTCGCTGAAACAGTGGCTAATGTGGTGGAAAGGTTGGGCCCCGATATGAGTCAATGGCAATACGGGCAGAATAAAGTGCATTATATCCAGCTGCGTCATATGCTCAGCCGGGCCGTTAACGACGAACTGCGGGCCGGGCTGGACCTCGGCCCCCTGCCCCGCGGCGGCAGCGGTAATACCGTCAACAACACCGGCAGCGGCAATCAGACTTCCGGGGCCTCCTTGAGAATCATCGCCGATGTCGGTAATTGGGATCATTCTGTCGGCACCAACAACCCGGGCCAATCCGGCGATCCGGACAATGATCATTATGCAGATTTATTCGAGATATGGGCCCAGGGCGATTATTTCCCCCTGCTATATTCGCGAACCAGAATTGAATTATCCGCGGAAAAAATTATCGTCCTTAAACCAAAAAGTTAGGTCATATCCGGACCAACCAACTATTATTTTAAAAGCAGTAAAATGTAAAAAAAGACTATTAGAGGATGAAAGGAATATTATTGGCGAGCCCGGTCAAACAAACAAACGCAAAATTAAATCACACCGGTTCGGCGGTGGTGGCCTGGGGGGGCCGTTTTGCCGGACCCTTGTTGGCTTTGGCAGTTTATTACCTGCTTCCTGAGGGTAAAAACCAATTAAGCGATCCGGCCCGGGCGACCGCGGCGATCGGCACCCTGATGGCTGTCTGGTGGATGACTGAAGCCCTGCCCCTGCCGGCAACTTCCCTGCTGCCTCTGATTTTGTTTCCCTTAGCCAGGGTATTCCCCGATGCCGCAACAGGGGCGCAAATCGAACAGGCCGCCGCCCCTTATGCCAATCCCTTTATCTTTCTTTTCATGGGCGGTTTTATGATCGCCCAGGCGATTGAACGCTGGAACCTTCACCGGCGCATCGCCCTTTTGACGGTGTTGACGGTAGGGACCAGGCCCGCACGGATGATCGCCGGGTTTATGATTGCCACGGCAATGCTGAGCATGTGGATCAGCAATACCGCCACCACCGTTATGATGCTGCCTATCGGGCTGAGCGTGATTACTTTGCTGACCGATCGTTTCTGTCGGCCGGCCCAACAAATCCTCCAGGGCGTTCGCCGCGAGGGGCAATTTGAAGCCGACGATTTATCCGGCTTTGCCGTGTGTCTGATGCTGGGTATCGCCTATGCCGCCAGTATCGGAGGCGTCGGCACCCTGGTGGGCACGCCGCCCAACGTCTTTTTTGCCGGGTTTATGCTGGAACAATACCAAATCACTCTGGGTTTTGGTCGCTGGATGTGTTTGGGACTGCCATTAGTAGTGATTTTTCTGTTAATCGCTTGGTTTATACTGACCAAAGTCGTCTTTCCGATCAGGATTAGTCAAATCCCCGGGGGACGACGGCTCATCCACGAGGAACTTAACAAATTGGGCCCCATGTCACGGGGTGAGTGGACGGTGCTGGTGGTCTTTTTATTGACGGCGTGCGGGTGGATCTTACGCGGGCCTGTGACAAGTTGGCTTTGGTTGAGAGAGCGGGTCCCGGCAATCACGGAACTTAACGACGCCATGATTGCTCTGGCGGGGGCGCTGGTTTTGTTTGTGATTCCGGTCGATGCCAAACGCTCTCAGTTTGCCTTAGATTGGCCCACGGCCAGGAAACTGCCCTGGGGTATGCTGCTGCTTTTTGGCGGGGGATTGTGCCTGGCATCGGCAGTGACCGGCAGCGGACTCGATCAATGGATCGGTAATTTGATGAAAGCCTGGTATGGGTTGCCGTCGGTGGTTTTGGTGCTGCTGGTCACCGCGGTGGTAATCTTTCTGACCGAGCTAACCAGCAACATCGCCACGGCTACGACCTTTCTTCCTATCCTCGGCGGGGTGGCGGTGGGGATCGGCGCCGAACCACTATTGCTTTTAGCCCCGGCGGCGCTGGCGGCCAGCTGCGCCTTTATGCTGCCGGTGGCGACTCCACCCAACGCCATCGTCTTCGGCTCCGGGCATATCACCATAGGCCAAATGATAAAGGCAGGGCTCTGGCTTAACCTGATAGGCATTATCTTGATACCCCTGTTAATGTACATCTTGGGCGCCTGGATGCTGGGAGTGAATTTTTGATCTACAATAAGATTTTTACAAAATTGGCTTTGGCGCTGTTGATCCTGAACGGCCGATCCAAATGGGGCAACAGACAACATCAAAATTCAAGATTTACGTCTCTCTTTCTGGTTGTCACCCTGGCCCTATTTCTCCTGGCCGGATGGTTCACTATCCAGAGCTAACTTGGGGGATAATAGTTCATAATATTTAGAATATCATGGCCTCATGTAAAAAATGCGGTAAAGTCGCCAAAGAAATAGCGGAAGTACTGTCGCTCTGTGCCGGTTGCATTCGGCAAGCTGATGCATCTTGCCTTGCCGCCATAGAAGAAATCCATGCCCGCAGCCGGTCTGAGTTTTCCCTGCCTGCTCGACCTCCAGCCGGCCCGGAAGGGATCAAGTGCGGGCTCTGCGTTAATCAATGTTGCATACCTGCCGGCGCTCGCGGCTATTGCGGGGTGCACAAAAATGAAGATGGACGCTTAAAAGGCGGCGGACCTGAAGGTGCTGTCGTCTCGTGGTATCACGATCCGTTGCCCACCAACTGTGTTGCTGATTGGGTCTGCGCGGGCGGCACCGGCGCCGGTTATCCTGCCTGGGCGTATCGATCCGGCCCGGAACGCAGCCACGTGAACCTGGCGGTTTTTTATGAAGCATGCACCTTCGATTGTCTTTTTTGCCAGAACTGGCACTATCGACAGCGATCATTATCAGATCAAACCCGCTCCGCCCCTGAACTGGCTGATGCGGTAACGGCTCAAACTTCGTGTATCTGTTTTTTCGGGGGCGACCCGACGCCCCAATTACCCCATGCCCTGGATGCCTCCAAGTTGGCGCGCCAACAAAATGATCCGCGAATATTACGCATATGCTGGGAGACCAATGGTTCCATGGCGCCGGGCCTGCTGGACGAGATGATAAACCTGTCTCTGGATAGCGGCGGCTGCCTTAAGTTCGACCTAAAAGCTATGGATCCCAACCTGCACCTTGCCCTTTGCGGGGTTCATAACCGCCGCACCTTGCAAAACTTCGCCGCCGCTGCCCGGCGCATCCCTGAAAGGCCCGAACCGCCGCCTTTGGTGGCCAGCACCCTGCTGGTCCCGGGCTATAT
>LJUC01000168.1 GCA_001303695.1 Phycisphaerae bacterium SM23_30 | reverse complement strand
ACTTTACGGTAATGACGGTGATGATTTACTCAAAGGTGATGAGGGTGACGATCATTTGGAAGGCGGCGCCGGCGATGATACATTAAAAGATGACCGGAAGGGAAAACCCAATGAAAAAGACAAAGATGAAATTCTGCTCAAGACCTCTTTTTCAAACGGTGTACTATCAATTGCCGGTGATGCCAATCGGGATCATCTATCTGACAACATTTTGATTGATCTGGACCCTGACGACTCAGATATTATGCGAGTTTTGGCATTTGATAACGTCATTGACACTTTTGACGCATCGGAGGTTCAATTTATCCGTATTAATGCCGGAAAAGGGGATGATACTGTGCAAATCGATTTGCCATCTGAGTTTGATTATCTAAAAGTCAAGATCCGCGGAGGGCAGGGAAATGACCATCTTATCGGCGGCCCCGGCGACGATATACTTAAGGGTGAACAAGGTGACGACATTCTAGAGGGAGGTCAAGGAAACGACGTTTTACGTGGCGACCAGGGCAGAGACACTATTTACGGCAATGCCGGTAATGATAAAATTCTCGGCAATCAAGGTATTGACATTTTATTTGGCGGGGCGGGAAACGATATTCTCCGAGGTCATCAGGGCAATGACGAGCTTTACGGCGAGGCCGGTGATGATAAACTTTTTGGCGATAAAGGAGACGACTTACTCGAAGGCAACGAGGGAAATGATCTTCTCAGGGGTGGACGCGGTAATGATATTCTAATTGATGATGACCATACACCACCGGAGTAAATCCAATCCTAATAATTTAAGAGTTGAATCGCTCGTTGAATATAACATACTAATGTCAACCTAAATACTTCTTTTAAGAGTCTTCAACGATGAAACTACTTTGAGTGGATATCATCAATCCTTTCCAAGCGGTACTTCACAACGGATCTATGTGGATTGTACAAATCCATACATCCACTTCAACCCGGCGCGGTTTTAATATCCAAAATAGCAAATTTATATGTCACTGTAAAACAAGTAGTTATGATTTTGGCCAAAATTCGTAAAATGCCTAAAAATGACCAAAATCATACCCATTATTGCAAAAATCTAGCAACTTCGGCTCGGATTGACCTGTATTTTCGGGGGCCATTATGCGGGTATAAAAGGATCTCCGCGTCCAAATTTGACCTAAATCTCGCAAATTGTTATAATCAAAGATATTAAGGCGAAAGTCTTTTAATAATATTTTGGAAAATGGCTGTACGAGAGAGGAGAATGGCGTCAAGCGGTGTAAGTTCTTATGCGGGGTGGTTTCATTGTTAAACATTACAACTGAGGAAGAGAAGTATCCAATTCTGTAAATCAATCACCTTTTATTACTTATTAAGAAGGAAGATATATGATGAGAAAGTCGGTAGTATTTTTTTTGATGGCGGCGGTTGTTCTGGTAATAAGCGGGGATATCCGGGCCCAGAGCATCGGGACAATATTTACATATCAGGGCAAGTTGAGCGATGGCGGCAGCCCGGCTAACGGGCAGTATGATTTTGAGTTTAAGCTGTTTGACGCCGAAACACTAGGCAGTCAGATAGGCCAGACCAATATCAAACAAGACGTGGGGGTATATGAAGGTTATTTTACGACATCGCTGGATTTTGGCGGTGGAGCATTTAATGGCGAAGAACGCTGGCTCCAGATCGGCGTGCGGCCGGGGGCTTCTGGCGACAGTTTCACCACCCTGAATCCTCGGCGGCTGGTTACTGGAACACCCTATGCCCTGCAGATGCGGGGCATCTATATTAGCGAAGCCAACGACGTCGGCGTCGGCACTTTCTATCCCTCTGCCAAGCTGGATGTTCATTCGGGGGCAAATACGGCAGTTTACGGTAGGAACCAGGTTTATGATAACTACGGTTACCTGGGCGGCAGCGAATTCGGCGTTTCGGGCCGGGTAAGCAGCAGTTACGGGGCCGGCGTTTACGGCCACAGCGCCAATCCCGACAGCGTTGGAGTGCACGGATCCGGCGGATTTGGCAACTATGGTTATCTGGGCACCGTAAATTACGGGGTATATGGCAGACACTACAACAGCGGCAACGAAGGTCATATCGCCGGCGACAGCTATGGGGTGTACGGCTCCAGCGGCAGCGGAGTTGCCGGCTATTTCACGAGCAGTTTGGGCTATGGCTTAGTCGTGGAAAACGGCAACGTAGGCATCGGGACAACCAATCCGACGGCCAAGTTGGAGGTGGCCGGCGCTACCGATACAGACGAAAGTGTGGTAAGTATTATAAATCAGGCAACCGGCTTCGGCGGTTCTGCGCTGCAGATTTCCGGAGCGGGCGCTACGGCCACGGGTGTTGATGGAATTAATATTAATACAGTCGATGGAGACGGAATCAGTATGACATCCGTGACGGGTTATGGTTATCGAATCGCCGGAGGATATGTAGGGTTTCGCAGCCACAGCCCTTCGCAATATGGTTTGGAAGTGTATAATTCCGGAAATCATGGTATCAATATCTCAGGTGTGGATGGAGATGGAATTCACGTGGATTCCGCCGGCGGCTGGGCGGGATATTTTAATGGAGATGGATATTTTAGCGGCAATCTCGGCGTGGGTAAGATAAATCCGGTTGCCAAACTGGATGTTTATGGTGATGTCAATGCCAATTATTATGAGATATCCGGACAAAAAGTCTTAACGTCTCCCGGTTTAGGGAATACTTTTTTGGGTCAGGGCGCCGGTGCGTTCACTGCGTCTTATGGCGAAAACAACACATTCCTGGGAGCGGGAGCGGGTTTTCGTAACGACCAGGGACTCCGTAATACATATATCGGCAAGGACGCGGGTTTTTCGGGAAGTGTGGTCAGTTCTAATACCTGCGTGGGATATATGGCCGGTTACAAAAATGAAGAAGGAGATAATAATACCTCATTGGGATATCAAGCCGGTTATTCCAACGTAAACGGCCAGAATAACATTTTTATCGGTTATGAGGCCGGATTTAGTGAAACCGGTTCCGACCGGCTCTATATCGCCAATGGCAGAAATGACAGCGATATCCTGATTTATGGCGATTTTTCCAGCAACCGGCTGGGTCTGGGCACGACCAGTCCGGCTTCTGAATTGCATGTCAATGGAGCGATCCGTTTGGGCAGCGGCAGCCGGGATTTTGAGATTCGGGAAGTAACTACTTCCGATCCGGCAGGCTGGTCGAGTTATATCAATTATGATGGAATTGGCATTGGCAGCAATACGGGCACCAATCATCAGATGTTTTTGTTCACCGACGGATCGAATGACCAGAATATCTTTACGGTCGCCACCAGTCAAAATAACAGTTACACCTGGGAAGCCGATTTTGTCATTCAACAGGATGGAAACGTCGGCATCGGCACTACAGATCCTGGCGCCAAGCTGGAGGTCAATGGAAACATGGTAGCCAAGACAGCTTCAACGAGTGGCACAGCCGTCACCGGTCGTGCGACAGCATCAGGAGATGGGGTCGCAAATAAAGGCGGTTACTTTGAAGCCTCCGGAGGCAATGGCAAAGGCGTTGTTGGTGTGGCCAACTGCTTTGGAGATTATATTAATTACGGAGGGCATTTTTCTGCCCTGGGCAACCTCGGTGTGGGTGTGTATGGCAATGGCTATAGTAAGGGTGTTTCCGGCAAGTGTAACGGCGGTGAAGGTGTTTATGGTGAAACTGTAGATGGTTATGGTGTTTACGGCTATGCCTCCGGTTACGGTGATGTGACCAACTATGGCGGCTACTTTAAGGCCCAGGGGAAATATGCCTACGGTGTTTACGGCTATGCCAGTCATACGGAAGATCAAAACTATGGTGGTTATTTTGAGGCCGATGGGGCAAATGGGTATGGTGTGTATGGGAAATCCAACGGCAGTGATGGAGTAGGTGTTTATGGTCACGCCACCGGCAGCAGCAGTACCGCTATAGAAGGTAATGGGCAGATATATGACTTTTATGCTTCAGGGCCGGGGGTAAATTACGGCGTTCCATCCTCAATCCGATGGAAGAAAAACATTAAAGAAATCGCTGATCCTCTGGGTAAGGTTCAGAAGTTACGCGGAGTGTATTATGAATGGGATGCCGAGCATGGCGGCAGGTCGGATGTGGGGATGATCGCTGAGGAGGTGGGTAAGGTTCTGCCTGAGATTGTGGTGTATGAGGAGAACGGAATCGATGCCTCGGGTATGGATTACGGTAAAATCGCACCCCTGCTCGTCGAAGCGGTCAAATCGCTCAAACAGGAAAACGACACCCTTAAGATTCGTTTAGAGCAACTAGAAGCGGAATTTCATCGGCTTGAAAGCCAAGTCAATGGAGATCAGAAAAAAATAGAAAAGCTTCACTAGCATTGGTCATGTTATTGGTAAGAACTACGGCAAAATAGGAATAAATCCACGCACCCACTCCCTTCCTGACATATGTCCCACCGGTTAAAATCGGTGAAAAACTTCTGATCAGGAAGGAGTATTATATGGGGATACGCAACAAAAAGCGGGAGACCCTAAGGCGGCTGGATTCCAAAATCCTCGATGCCAAATTTCTCCAGGAGATTCAACATGGTCTCAACTGCTCCCCCTTTGAAGCGGAAGCAGTTCTGGAAGTAGTGAAGGAAGTATATTTTCCTTCCCTGGATGAACAATCCATCAAGGCGCCGCCCGGCAAGGTCGCCCTGGTTGCCGTCAGCGCCGACGAACCGGCGGGCAAACCGGTGGCCGATTGTGAAAAGCAAAATGTTTGCCTGACCATTCATCGCGGCCCGGAGGATGACCGGATCTTGCAGGAAAAGGGGCCGGCAGGTTTTCGCCAGGTGCGGATCCCGGAGATTTGCCAGGAGGCTCTCAGTCAAGGGGCTCTGCTCACCCGGGAAGACTTGGCCTTCCGGGTATATATTGATGGTATTTATGAGTATAATGTTAACAGTCATAATTGAGGATAGATTAATATGATAATTAAGGTTCGATTATTTATCTATTGAAACAAACAGGAGTGTAAACTGTGAGAAAAATATTATTTGTACTGATTCTTTTTATAGTATTTGATGTACATGCTCTATATGGACAAAAAGATACTTCAGGATTAACCCATCAAAAAATTAAAAACTTTTCTTTTTTGCATGTCTCGGATACTCATGTGTCTCCATTTTTTGAAATGCCGGAAGATTTTTCCAAATTGAGAAGTTATGGTTGTATACGCACTATCAAGGATCTCAACGAAGTTTATATGGAACCTTATAATATCTCTGTTCCCAAACCTTCCTTGGTAATTGTGTCAGGTGATATTTGTGAATTTTCAGTTCCGGGAGTTACCTGGGAAGTTAATCAGAAATATTATGAAGGAATTGATATGCCGGTATATTATATTGCCGGAAATCATGATAACACCTGGGTTAGTGCCGCCTCGAAGTTTAGAGATTTGTATGGCGGGCTGAACTACTCATTTGATTACGGAGGGTGTCATTTTATAGGTTTAAACAGCGCCACAATTCAGGAGCCCATTCAATCTTTTGATGAAGTGACGGTTAATTTCCTCAAGAAAGATCTGAAAAAGGTGGATCCCCGTACGCCTGTCTTTATGTACTTCCATCATCCTTTATATGGCGGTGGTTTTGCTTCAAAATATGATTGCGATCGGATTCTGGATTTAATTCGAGACCATAACGTAGTGTTATTGATGGATGGACACGGCCACAGTGCGATTAAACATGTTTATCCGGGGGTGGATGGTGTTGAAGGTGGTTCGACATTCGGAGATGATCCGTCAAAAGTAGGATTCAATATTGTTAATATCAAAGACAATAAATTATATGTTGCCTATAAGCAAAGTGATAATGATAACGCAACCAAGGGACTACTTGAAAAGGAGCTAACCGAAAAATCCGACTATGTAAAAATAGCCTTTGCTTCTCCAAAAGAAAATGAAGTCATTAAGAAGGGAAATATACAACTTAGAGTAGGTGTATCGACCTCTTTATCGGGATTAACCGGATCAAGTTATGAATTGGATGATGAACATACCGGTGAAATGAGCCAGGCTGGATCGCATCTCATAGCGGAAGTTGATATCGATGATTTATGTAATGGGGCTCATTTTATTCGAGTAAAATTCACTATTGATGGCAGGGAATATCAGAAAAGCATCTCTTTCTTTGTAGATAAACCGGGAAGGGAAGATATGGGAGTGGCAAAGTGGAGATATAAGATGGCAGGATCCAGCCAATCCACTCCTCTTATTTTTAATAATACTGTTTATGCAGGCTCCAATGATGGTTTATTATATGCTGTTAATGAAGAAGATGGTGAACTTGAATGGACTTTTAACGCAGGGGCGGAAATAATATCTTCTCCGGCAGTTTACCAAAACCTGATATTATTCGGGGCAGGCAATGGCGAGTTTTATGCTCTTACAACCATGGGCAAAGTCAAATGGTCCTATGATGCTAGGGCGCCGGTCTATTCATCTCCTGCTGTTGATGAGGCCGGCGTTGTTTATTTTGGAAATAACAAAGCCGAACTAACTGCCTTGGATGCTGATATGGGTGATGTTATCTGGATCAATAAAGATGCCAGGTTCAGCGTGGAATCCAAGCCTTTTGCAACTGACAAGAATGTCTATTTTGGTTCATGGGACGGCTACTTGTATTCTGTGGATAAAAAATCCGGTGAGACTGTCTGGAAGAAATTCGGCCCTAAAAATATTGAACTGGAAACTAATAACAGATATTATGGACCCGCTGATAACGGACCTCTGGTTACAAGTGACAAAGTATATATAACTGATAGAGGATATATTGCCGGAATTTATCTTCTTGACGGAACTTACGAAAAGGCTATTTCAAAAACATGTTCTGCGATAGGATTTTCCGAAGATAAAACTTCTCTTTATCTCAGGAGCACTTCCCAGCCTTTATCAAAAACTGATTTGGATGGTAATGTTTTATGGGAATCTTCTGCGGTGTTAGGAAGATTCCCGGTTACGCCGTTGGAAAAGGATGGAAAAGTATTTGTCTGTAACAATACCGGAATGTTTAATGCTATTGATGCCGAAACCGGTAAAGTTCTCTGGCGGTATCAGGTTACTCCTAAATTATATGTCATGTCCGGCTTGAGTGTTAATGATGGAGTTGTTTATACAACCGGAATGGACGGATATATAACTGCATTTTCCAACAACTAGTAATGTCTAAGGCCTGGCAGGTATTTATTGGCTAATCCAATTCCAAAGCAAATTCAGCTCGGATTGACCTATATATCCGGTTTCAATATTTTAGTCGTGTCATACTTGTATCTTGTGTGTAAAATATTTCGATGACAAAAATTAAATTTTAACGTGAAAGGAGATAGCCCATGGATCAGCAATTTACCAGAAGGAAATTGATGAGAACAGCCGGGGCCGCCATTGCTGCTGGCACCGCTATTGGGAGTTTGACCGAGGCAGCTTCAGCTCAAACGGTAGGGAAAACCCTACTGATTGTGGGGATCAATTGCAGCCCGCGTAAGGGCAAAACCACGGCGGCCGCGTTACAGACGGCACTAAATGCCGCCGCTAAAGTCGATCAACAAATTGACACCAGATTGATCGAGTTAGCGGGTATGAATATTGGCGTGTTCGATCCGGCCAATCCTGCCGCCAGTCAAGGCAATTTCAAAGATCTGATTCCGGTGTTATCCGATGCCAAAGTCGCCGGGATCATTCTGGGTACGCCGGTTTATTTCAGCAACATGTCCTCGCAGTGCAAGGCATTCTTAGATCACTGTATAGTTTTCCGAAGAAATTTTGCCCTCTCAGGCAAAGTCGGCGGTATCTTAGCAGTAGGCGGAGTACGCAATGGCGGCCAGGAATTGACTATTCAATCGGTCCAGGCTGCGTTACTTTGTCAGGAGATGATTATCGTGGGCGATGGCAAACCCACCGGTCACACCGGTGCGACGTTATGGAACCCAGGAAATGACGATATCACCGGCGACGAGTTCGGCTTGGACACTGCCCGGAACCTCGGCCGCCGAGTTGCCGAAGTCATATTAAAATAGCCGATGTGAAAACGTAGAAAATATAAACATGGATGGATGCTCCATCACAGGCGGTCAAATTTTGATTGATCTGGTGGAAAACCAATCCATCACTTCAACCCGGCGCGCTTTTAAAAGCCAAAATGGCGAATTGATATGTCTTTGGAAAATAATGAGTTACGATTTTGGCAAATTTCGGTTAAGGCCGAAAAAGGGCTTAAAAACAGACCAAAATTGCAACTGCAATGAAACTGGAAGGCTCGGATTGACCTGAAATTTTCTGTAAGTAATCCCGGGTTTTTTCCTCGTTATTCCTAGCGACACCAATGATTATTGTTTTGTACCGTGAAATCAGGTATAATAAGGTTTTGGAACATAATTGGAAGAATAAATGGATAGGAATTCTATGCTTATGTATTCAAATGGGAAATACCGGTTTAATCCAAATCCGCTGCCAAGGAGAATTCTCTCGCCCGAGGGATTTTGTTACAACCGGCTGGAAGGCCGTGGATTATGATCAAAAACGGGATTCTAATATCGATTTTCACTTTGGTACTGATCTCACCCTCGTCGGCGCAGGTCGTGCTCAATGAGCCTATTAAACTGATAGCCGCCGACGGCGCTACCGACGACCGCTTTGGCACCGCGGCAGCTATCAGCGGTGATTGGGCCATTGTGGGCGCCGAAGACGATGAAGACCACGGCTTTGATGCCGGCGCCGCCTATTTCTTCCACTTCCAGGATCCCAATTGGATTCAACAGGCCAAGCTCATCCCCGCCGATGTTGACGACCATGACAACTTCGGCAAGTCAGTAGCAATCAGCGGTGACG
>LJUC01000167.1 GCA_001303695.1 Phycisphaerae bacterium SM23_30 | reverse complement strand
CAGCAACCGGGATTGCACCTGGTGGAATAGGCAGGTTGTATTTTCACTGGGGAGAGAAGTGGTCCGTGGAACTGGAAACGGCCGAACTGATATTGCAGCGGAGTGTCCAGGGACGACAAAATCTGATCGTGAATCCCGAGCAGCTAACATTACAGAGTGAGTTTGAGGTTACCGCTATCGATCGGGAATTGTTTGAGATGTCTTTCGGGCTCGCCGGCAGGGAACGACGGTGGCAGATCGTATCGGTTGTGGTTAATCAACAGCGAAATGGTTTCGAATATCGCATCGAACAGCAAGATCAGCAACAATTTTTACGGATTAATTTAGCAGAGCCGGTGCCGCCGGAAAAACTGGCGCAGGTAACTATTATCTTACAGCATGTGCCGGAAAACTGGCAGTGGTCTGAGGTTGCGGAACCTCGTGATATTTCGGCGCCGTTGATTCAATCGGCGGGTGAAACCGTATCAGGAATCGTTACGGTGGTATCGGGAGGCGATCTGGACGCCGAAGTGACGCTGGCACCGAGGGAACTGGAGAAAATAGCGGTGGGACGAATGTCAACTTTGGGCATAGCACCGGAGGTGCGGTATGCTTACAGCTATAAAGAAGCCTTCCCAGGGGAGATGCAACTTAGAGTGAGCCGACGTCAGCCGCAAATGGCGGCGGAGGCAGCGGGCTTGGTGAATGTACGACCGGGAGAATTCATCAGTGACTGGCGGATTACATATAGTATCACGCGGGCCGGGGCGAAAAAACTCTACCTGCTGGTCGATAAACTGCTGGGAGAGAATTTCAGAATCACATCGCCGAACGTGGCGATCAGCTCGAAAAGCGTCTCAGATCCAGATGAGAACACCGTGTTGTTAGCCGATGAAATCGCGCAGAAATATAACCTGTGGCTGTTAAATCTTGATCGCCCGATGATGGGAGAGGTGCCGCTCCTTATTCATTATGAGGTGCCGGTCTCTTCCGTCAGACAAACGACCTCAGAGACGACAAGCAAAAGTACAGAACATTTACAGGTGCCCCTGGTACGGCCGATATGTCAGGAACAAAACAACGAGTTTCTGGCTATTCAGGCGAGCGAGGAGCTGGCGATTTCGATGGAGGCGAAAGGGGTGAAAGAGATCGACGCGATCGAATTGCCCCCTCTGCCGGTAAGCGCGGGTCGGATTCTGGCGGCCTATCGACTGGAGGCGGCAACCACCGCCCCCGGCCGCGATGCCGCAGTGATGCTGGAAATGGAGGTGCATGAAAAATATGAGATTCCGGCGGCTTTGGCGGTTTCGGCGGAATTGTTTACCTATATCGACGTCCAGGGCAATCAGCGGACACAGGCGACTTTTATGATTGCCAATGCGGGAACGCAGTTTTTGACCATGCGTTTACCGTCGAAGGCACATCTTTGGTCGCTGCGGGTGAGAGATAAACAGGCCAAACCACAGCGAAATGATCAGGGGGATTACCAGGTTCCTCTGGAGTTGACGCGGTTGAGTAAATCCATTCCGATAAAGATTGTTTACGCGTGCCGATCAGAGGGCGGGTCACTGGACGAGCTGGAATTGGGACGGGTGGAGCTGCCCGGCATTCAGATCAACCAGGTTCGCTGGAATGTGGTGCCCCCGCCGGGTTATCAGATAACCGATCAGTTGAGCCGGATGGAGAGCCGCGATCTGGCCCGGCCGACGCCAGCATTTAGGCTGGCGTTGGATTTTCTGGGTGAACATTTGGGGAGCGGTTTATTTGCTTTACCCGCTTTAAGCAAATCACGCGAATTGGCTAAAAGAGTTACAACGCAGTCAAACCTCGGGGCGTTGGGCAGATCCATCGTTATGTATCAGGGCGAATTTAAGGGCCAATGGCCGGATACCCTCGAGCGTCTGGTGGAAACGCAGGGAACGGATCCCTTAACGCTTTATGACACGAGTGGGTTTCGCTTTGAGTATTTTCCGCCGCCGCCGGGGATGGAAGTGAAAGACGACATGGTGATCGCCCAATCATCAGTGGTGGATGGTCGTCGAGCGGTATTGCTCGCCGATAGCAGTGTCAGGACCGTTCCGGTAGGCGTGCGCGTATATACAGGTGAAGCCGAAGAATATTTAACACAAAAACGGCGCGCAAATCAAGCCTTTGCCGAGGTAGCTGAACCAGTGTTGAGAGCAGGAGAACAAGTCCAGACTCAACAACCGATACCCCCCCCAGCTTCCACATGGTTCCATGCAGGTGTGGTTATGCAGGAAGGGCGATATACCTTGCCGGTGGATCTGGTGCCCACCACGGGGACAGGGCCGACAGCGGCGTTTACGGGACTGGGGGAGGCAAAACTGATCATCAAATTAACCCATCAAGGGCGAATAAAATCCTGGTGGTTGGTAGGCTTTATGCTGGTGATTTTCATCGGAATCACGCAAGCCCGTAAAAAGACAAAGTACAAAGCGTGCCTGTTTGTGTTGGTGTTGGGGATAGCGTCGCTATCGGCGCTGTGGATGCCAACGACGACTTATTTCGCTAACGGGGCATTTGGGGCGGGATTGTGTTTGGCGCCGATATATCTGCTTATCGCCCTGGGGCGACGGATCTGGGTGGGGCTGCGACTGGGGGGTAATATGACGCATCAGGCAATAAGAACGGCGTCGGTGCTGGCAGTATGTTTAACACTGAGCAGTACCGCTGATGCTGCTCTTGAAGCCCGGCAGCAACAGGCAAGCCGGCAAATGTTAACCCGGCAAGAACAGTTACCGCGACCGGCAACCACCGGAACCGACCGGCCTTCGGTTATTTATCTTTATGAAGGCGATCCCAATACACTGGAAAAAGTACCCAAGGTTTTAATTTCTTATGCTCATTATGTACGACTTTGGAATCAGGTTCATCCCCAAGACCCCCTCGAGGCGCCGCGACCGGGCAGCGATATATCCCTGGCCGACGTTAAGTATAACGCTACGGTAAGGGATCAAAAGTTATGGCTGACTTTGACGGCGCAGATTACAACTCACGGTGCTGACGAAGTTTTACTGGCTTTACCGGTATTCGGTTTAGCAGTCATCGAGGCGTCGCTTGACGGCAGACCGGCGAAGCTGCAGGCGGGCCCCCAAGGCATGGTGCTTAAGCTGGCGGGAGAGACAACAGCGCGGTTGGAATTGACGGCGGTGGGTCAGCCGAACTATCTGGGCCGAAGGGGCAGTATAAGTTTTTCGCTGCCGCCGCTGCCGGGGGCCGTAATGAGGGTCGCTTTGCCGGAGGATGATCTGGTGCTTGAGGTGGAAGGGATCGAGGGGGCAATGACGCAGGAGAGAATAGACGATAAGATTAAATGGGTGGTTCCCTTGGGCATGGCGCGAGATTTAACCCTGCGCTGGCTGCCCGGGATAACCCGCGGAAAAGCAGACCGCACATTGTCGGCAACGATGGAACACAATGTGTATGCCTTTCACTGGGCCCTGGTGGGTGTGAGCCGGGTGAAGTGGCGGTTTTCTGCGGGAGTGCATGATCGATTTACTCTGTTGCTGCCGGTGGGGGTGTCGCTAACCGATTTGACCGGACCTAATATCAAAGATCATCACCAGATAGATGAAAGGACGATTAACGATCGTTTGTACCGGTTGGTGGAGGTACGGTTGTACCGACCTGCCGAAAGAGAATATGAATTAACGGTTCGATGGGTGGGAGAGCTGGGCAGACTTAATCAGCCGGTGCGTTTAGCATTGGTGCAGGCAGCGGACGTGGGACGAGAAAGCGGGACCATCACCCTGCATACAGCCGGCAGCATGGAGATGAAAATTACGGAGGTGACCGGTGGTCGCCGTGAGAATATTTTGACCGATCAAATCTCTCAAAAAGTTGCGGCGCGGGCGGATAGGGCGAGGCCCGTGGCAAAATTTCACTGGCCCTACCAGCCTTTCTCATTAACCATACAGTTGTCTCGTCAGGAAGTTCGTTCGGAAGTCAACCTCGACCAACTGGTGCGGATCAATACCAACGAGGTGCAATTGCTGGTCCGGGCCCAACTGAAGGCCGAGAACGGATCGTTGTTCGGGGCCGACTTTATGTTGCCCCAAGGGTTTGAACTACTAAGCGTGGTGGGGGCGGCGGTTGAGGATTACTATGAACTATCCGACCCTGACGGCCGGTTTTTACATGTTTGGTTTCATCAGGCGCAACCGCAAACCAACCTTGTGCTGGTGCTGGTGTGTCGGGAGGCGCCCGAAGAAGATTTCTCGGTGCCGACCATATTAGGCGTTGATTCGGATAATCAGCCTCTCGTTGAACAACAGGGCCGAATCGCCATCCAGGTGGTGAAGTCATTAGAGAGCCGCACGGTCGGCAGTGAAAACCTTAAAGCAGCCGCCCCAGAAGTGTTAGGAGATTGGCTCGAGGAAGAACAAATCAAGGCGGTGCAATTCGCCTACCGCTATGACAGATGCCCGATTTCGCTGCGCCTGAATATTCAGATGCAGCCGACAAGGGTGCGGTTGGAGAATTTTACGGGACTGGCGGTTGAAGCCGCCGCGGCCCTGTACACCTGTCGGCTGCGTTACTTTATCAGCGGGTCGCCGCTGGATGAGATCAGCTTTAGCATGGAAAGCAGGTTCGCCCCGCGGGCGGCGGTCCACTCGCCGGCTTTGCGTAATGTAACGAAAACCGATGAAAAAGACGGCTCCACCACCTGGCGGGTGTCATTGATTAATGAAGTTACCGGGATGGTGGACGTTACGGTGAACTTCGCCCTGCCTATCGATGCAACCACCGATGAATTGGAAATTCCGGTTTTGCAAACCGAGGCGCCGGAGGAATATCATGCTATAGTGGCGGTGCAAAATTTGTCCCGGCATGAAATAAGCATCAAAGAGATCGGCCATTTGACCGATATGCCGGTGAGTGAACAGCAAAGATTCATAAGCGGCCCGGTTCAACAATCGCTGCAGTATGTTTTTCAATCCTATACGCCGGCATGGTCGTTGCGCCTTAATTTTACGCCGGCTAAACCTTCGGCCCGGCGGATTCAGGCGGTAGTCGATCTGATGAATTTGACGACGGTGATCGACCGTAACGGACATTGCCGGTATGAGGTAAAGATCGCGCTGCAGAACCGCAGTGAGCAGTTTTTGCGGGTGCAGGTGCCGGAGGGATTGCGGCTCTGGAGCGCCAAGGTGGCCGATCAGTCAGTCAAGCCGGTGATTGCCAACGAAACACCGGCAACAGAAGTACTGATACCCTTGGTGAAGACTTCTCCGGGGGGACTGCCTTATGATGTTTATCTTTATCTGGCCGGAAAAGCGGTGGAACCTATAAACGGCATGAGGCGGTTGAAACCGCCGGCGCCGTCGATTGTGGGTATGCCGGTGACCCAAACCACCTGGTCCTTGATTTTACCGGGGGGCTATCGTTACGCACGCCCCAAGGGTAATATGTCCGCCGTGACGGGAACGGCGGAGTTGATGAGCATCGGCATCGAGGCCCAGCTGGAACAACTCAAACGACTGGATAAAGCTTATCGCGATGTTTCCGTCTCGGGAAATATCTATAGCAAAGAAACAGCTAAATACAACTGGGTTCTGGGCAACAATAACGCCGTTGATAGAATCAGTCAGGCTCAAGCCTTTGTTAATGACAACAAGGCCCTGATGAGCCAGGATGAATATGAACGTCTCAGATCAAAACTCGATGACCAGCTGATGTTGCAAAGGGATATATTTCAGAGCAATGCCGCGTTTATCGAACAACAGCAGCAACAAACCGAAAAATACGTCAACACTTATCTTAACGAGAGCGCCTCCCACCCCGGGACCGCAGAGTTCCAGCGCAACCAGGCCTTAGGGGAAAAGCCTGACTTTGTCGGGGAAAACGAACAACGTCAGATCGAAAAACTAAAACAGGACCTGCAGTCTTCCGTGCAACAAAAAGAGCACCTCACTCCGCCCGCCGGTCAAAGAAGAGGATCGATTACAATTACAAAACCAAAGGAATCGGAAGGGATAAAAGCCGAAGACTTATTAGTCGAACGCAGAGATCAAAAGCAAAAAATGGAGACGCTGCTGGAAGAACTTAACCGGGCGAGTAACGAGCAAATAAATCGCAGAGTAACCCAGATGCAACAACAATTGAGTGAACTTACGGACAACCGCATGCAGCGATATTTCACTTTCGATAAAAGCGGGTCTTTACCGGTTATATCCGCTGAATCAGCCGGGAAAGGAATTGATATAAGCGGGAAGGGACGTGCACGTGAAATAAAAGATACCGATCTATATTACGATAATGCAGGTCGCACGACACCAGACAGACCTTTAATTGACAGACTATTACCGCCTACGAGGACCGGCGCCCCCCCGGGATCAATAGGCGGGCCCCCTTTCCAAACGACGACAACTTCGGGCAGACTCGTTCAAGCATATGCATCCGGGAGTACTTACTCTCTGCCGGTAACTCTGCCGGCCGGCGAGGTGCGGCTTGATTTTGCCCATCCCTCCGGTGAAGTGGAGCTGAGCGTTCTGGCGGTTCCGGTCAACAGTATCCATACCTTTTACGGCAGTCTGGTCGTGATGGCGGTGATGGCAGTGGTGCTGACGGTTATGGTTAAATGGCCGAGTCTGGACACAAAACAGCCGTTGACTGCTCGGCGGGTGCTTGGATATGTGTCTTTGGCGGTATTGTTTACCCTGTTATTGTCTGGATTAGGATTGCTCGTCAGCCTGATCTTTATTTTGGTCAGTGAATTAGTCAGAAATATTTCCGCCCGAAAAATTAAGCGATAGATGGAATTAAACCTTTGTATAACCCTCCCCAAAAATCGGGGTTGAGGCTGCCGCCCGTCGCCGGTTTAATTGCGATCAGAAATAAGTTTCGCGAAAACGACAGGGTTATGGGACGTTGGGGAGGGAGCAGGTCAGATGTTGAAGGGAGACGGGATTAAGAGCCGATAACTTTTACTAAGGTGATTTATGAGCCAGGCGCGGACTATCTATGAGTATTTGAGCCGCACGGAGAATGAGGCGGCGGATAAGGCGCTTCTGTTGGGTTGGCGGCGGGCGGAGGAGCCGTATCGGACGGCGCTTTTAGAGGTGATGCTGGATCGGGGGACGCCAAAGGTTACCAGTGAATTGATCCGGCAGTATCACCAGTTTTCGCCGCCGTGGCAGGGGCTCATGCGGGAGCGGGTGGATGTGCTTTATGGGGGTATGTTTCAGGCGGGGCGGGCAAAAGAGGTGCAGGGGCGGTTGAATTGTCTGCATATTATCAAGCATACGCGTTATATGCGGCTGGCGGATCTGGTGGTGAATATGCTGCGGGACCGGGCAGGGCAGGTGAGCCGGGAAGCAGCAGCGACGCTGCTGGAGTTGGTGCGGTCGTTCAACAGCGAGGGGGCGGAAAAAGACCAAGAAAGTACGCAAGCCAGGACCGCAGAGGAAAGATCGGAACAGTTCAGGCGAACAGGTGGGAAGATATCAAACCGTGAAATACTGCTGTCAGCACTGAAAAGGGCGGTGGATAGTTATCCGGTGCATAAAAGGTCGGAAGCGGTATTGGGGGCGATGTGCGTAATACGAGCGGATAAAGCGCCGTTCTGGCGGGAGAAATTGCTGGGGTATCATCCGGTGGGCAGGGCGGTGCGTCATATTCTGCTGAATCACGGAGGGGCGGAGCTGGCGGGATTCTGTCTGTCGGCGCTGCGTCAGGTTGATTTGCGCAGCACGGCGGTACGGGCGATTTCGGCACAAAAAAAACCTGGATTCATCGCGGCGATGGCGCGGCAATTTCAGGGAGAATCGGATGAGCTGGTTCTCAGGGGGCTGAAAATGGTGCGGCGGCCGAGCTGGCTGGGGGCAGGCGAGTTCAGACGGGGGGCGTTTTCGCCGGAAGATCAACTGGATATAGTGGACCTGGTGCTTCAATTGGGGGCGTCGGTGGAGGAGAAGGTTACGTATCTTTGTGCAGTGGGGCGGTCGGGGTCGGAAGCGGCGGGTCTAAAGGCGGTGGCGCGGCTGGGAGAGATGCAAGAGGAAGCGGCGGTGGAGGGGCTGGTGCGGCTGATGTCGTGTGGGCGGGAGATCGTGGCGCTGGCGGCGGCCTGGCAGCTGATCAAGACGGAGCCGCCCCAACTTCATCGGGTGATGATCGAGCAGCTTAACGGCTCTCACGAGCAGGTGCGGGCCTTGGCTTGGGGATATTATCGAAGTATAGCATTCAAGCGATATTGGGAAAACTTTGAACGATTGCCGCCGCTTCAGCGGGCGGCGGCGGGGCGGGCGGTGTTTAAGATTGATCGCAAGGCTCATGACAGGTGGCTGCGCCGGGCCCGGGATGAGTCGGCCCGGCAGCGGCTGCGGGCGGTACGGGTGGCACGGTTGCTGGGACGGCTAGAGGAGTGTTTTGAGGAACTGAAGCGGCTGGCCTGTGATGCGGACCGGAAGGTGCGGAGTTGTGCGGTGGCGGGTCTGGGGGAGTTTGAAAAGAAGGATGAGTCGATACAACGTTTGCTGAAGTCGGCGCTTAAGGATGAGGATCACCGGGTTCGCGCCAATGCGATCGAGGCGTTGGAACAACAAGGTCGGGAAGGGACGGCGGAGTTGTTCGAGCGGTTTGTCAATGATGACAATAACCGGGTGCGGGCGAACGCGATAAAGGCGCTTTTGAGTATGAAGGTGGCGTCGGCGCGGAAGGCGGTGCAGGAGATGCTGCGGGATCGGCGGGCGCCGCATCGCGGCAGCGCCCGTTGGGTGGTGCAGACGCTGCAGGAGAACGCCGGCGGCGGAATTAAACATACCCCGCCGGGGCCGGAAGAACAGGTGAATCGACGGGAGAGCAGTTATGATAATGCCGGGGTGGTTATGGTTTAACGAGATGATCGGCGGGGAA
>LJUC01000166.1 GCA_001303695.1 Phycisphaerae bacterium SM23_30 | reverse complement strand
AGGGTGGGAATTACCGGGTGTATATCGTATCCGCTTGGTTACTTCTCTTTCTCAAAGGTATTTGAGGGCGATAAAGGTGCCGGATACTATTAATCCTACAAGAATAATAAAACCTAAGATAACTAAAACTGCTGATTGCGCTTTTGTGTTCATGACTACCACTCCCTGTCAACCAGACTATTACTGACGAAGGACAGGCAGGAAGTTCTCGATCGCCCACACTTCGTTTATTATCTTTGATGTCCCAAATGCCATACGTTGCCCGTCTGGATGTACGCTTAAGTGGCTGATCTCATTTGTCCACTCCCAAAGCATTTGCGGTGCTCTTTCTTTTATGGAAATGCGCCAGAGCTCTGTTCCTTGTGCGACAAGCACACTCTTACCATCCGGCATCCAAGCTGCCCCGGAGATTGCTTTCTCTTGATTGCGCAGCAATTCGCTTAACTTTTCTCCTGTAGCTGAAATTACCATCACGACGCGCTCAGGATTCCCTTCGGGCATTTCATGCTCGTTCAGGCAAACCACCAGACTCTGGCCATCTGGCGCGAGGGCCCAGCCGTAAATGTCATAGAACGGGGGAACTTCAAAGATATTTTCTTCATGACCGCCTTCAAGGTCTCTTGATATAATGCTTTTGCATATCAACTCATAGAATAACACCTTTCCATCAGGAGAGATTTCGGCGCGCCGAATCATCTCCTCGTTCTTTTTCACTAAAACAGAGCGAGCACCGGAATCTACATCAATTTGATAGACTAATTCCGCCCCGGCCCTCGACGAGATACCTGTAACCAGAACGGATTTGCCGTCCGGGGCCCAGCGAAGGCAATGGAAATACCCTACCTCTGCCACTTCCCGCTCCTCACCTGTTTCTACCGAGCGGATGCGGATAAATCTGGATTTATCGCAGTAAGCAAGATGTCTGCCATCCGGTGACCAGTCTGGATAGGTATCCTTTCCGATGTGACGCACTGGTTGAGGCGGGGACAGTACCTTGCCGGTCTCCCTGTCAAATTCGGCGATTATGACATCCGAACTTCCGGTTTGAATACCATAGTAATAAGAGCCGTCTGGAGCAAAGCCAATCGAACCTATCAACCCGATATTTGGCTTGATTAACTCAGGGATTCCCCGTGGTTTCCCCTCAGCAATTGGCATCAGGAACAGGCCCCAGTTACCCATGCGGTCACTGGCAAATAAAATGTGGTTCCCATCCGGGGCCCAGCCCAGCAGCCAATCTCGGGCCGGATGCTGCACCAAAGGAATTTCGCGCTTATTGTCAACGTCAAACAAGAAGATGTCGCGGTGACCAATTTTTCCCTGCCGGCTATGGTCGTAGGCGATGTAACGTCCATCCGGCGAGAGGTCGATCGTTCCCGGACAGTATTGACCTAAACGCTGCAGTAAATGCATAGAACCGTCTGTTACAGAGACCTGTGTTAACTCATAATCGCCGCTCTCGCCACTGAAGCTACCCACAATCCGGCTGCCATCCGCAGCCCACTTAAGGCGCAAAAATGATCCGCCCTCGGGAAGAGGGATATGGCGATGCCCGGAACCATCAAGACCAACCAGGTGCAGTTCGAAATCCCCATCGTTGAGCCAAGCATAAGCGACAGTTTTATTATCCGGCGATATTGCCGAGTCATAGGCAAGATTGTCTGAGGTGGCAAAGGAGCCTATGTTTGTTAAGCGGCGTGCCTTATCCGTAGCGAGATCGTGCACAACCAGATTGCCGGTATTCAAATCGTTTCCGCACAGGTATCTGCCGTCAGGTGATATGCTGGCAGGGAGCCCGACTTTGTCACTTACCTTTCTGAGCGTAATTTTTGAAGGGGGCTTTGCAGAAGTGGATTTTACGGAAGCCTCGGGTAGAAAGTCCTCCATCACCCACACCTCACTACCGCCTGCCATTCGGATAAAAGCAAGGTTCTGCCCGTCCGGATTTAGGCACAAGTTACTGGTAGGCTCTTCCCATTCCCAGAGTTTTCGCGGTTCTCCACCTGCGGCGGAGATACGACTTAGGTTATTCCAACTCCCAAAGATCACATCTTGACCGTCAGGCGCCCATATAACCTCCATGGTCATCTTGTCGGTCCGATGCAATTCCCTTTGCTCTTCTCCCGAAAGGGAGAGAAGCTTCAACCACCAAGACGTTTGAGACACATTACTAAGGACTGCGACCACGTGCTGCCCATCAGGCGAGAGGGCCCAACCCGAAGCATCTGATAGGCGAAATTTGGGAAAAGGTTCTTCTTCACGGCCGGTTTCAAGGTCCTTACACAAAAGGCGCCAACTTCGCACAAAAAAAATCTTTTTCCCGCGGGGAGAAAATTCGGCGCGGCGAATCATTTCCTTTTCACTCCGCACCAGCACCGTCTTATTGCCCGTCTCTATGTCGATATTGTAGATAACCTGCGGTGAGCCCTGGTTAAAACCCGTGGCGAGGAGAAATCGGCCATCAGGAGCCCAACGAAGGCAGTTGAAATAGGGGAGTTTCGTATTGAGGTCGCGTTCTTCACCGGTTGATATAGTCTGAATATGGATATTTTGCGTCCTGTCCGGTAGCCGCGTGGAGTAGGCTAAATATTTCCCGTCGGACGACCAATCGGGACAGCAGGATTTACTGCCCGGGCGGACTAATTGAGGTTCGGCCAATATCTTGCCTGTCTCCAGGTCATGCTTGGCAATGTAAACCTGAGACCGAAGTGTGTAAAAAGTATAGTAAAAAGAACCTTTTTCCGTGAATCCGATCGGTGAGATATCACCCATCTGGGGTTTTACCCGTTGGGCAAGTCCCTGTGGTTCGTTGCCCACGACGGCCAGCAGCCAGGCATCCCAGGTTCCGGAGCGGTCGCTGGTAAATAGGATGTGCCGGCCATCGGGCGTCCAGCCTTGAAACTTATCATTGGCGGGGTGTTTAACCAAACGCGTCTCGACGTTTTTATCAAGTGCAAAGAGGAAAATATCCCGGTTCGATGAACCTTCCTCTTGGGGAAGGTCATATATGAGATAACGCTCGTCTGGTGATAGCTCGATCTTTCCCGGTTGAACTGTACCCAATGTCTTGACCACCTGCATCGAGCCATCCCGGCATGATATCCAAGCGATTTGTGTCGTCTTAAATCCTTTTTGAAATTCGTCAAGTTGAAATTTCCCTAACTTCCCCAGGATCCGTGTGACGTCATCAGACCACGCCACCGGTTCAAACCACCCTCCTGCCGGGATGGTACAGACAATCCGATGATCTGAGCCGTCCAGTCCGATGAGGTGTAGCTCGAAAGTATTTTCTTTGCTGTTAAACCATTCGAAGGCGACTTTTCTGCTGTCAGGGGATATCATAAAAGAATCGGCAAGATCACTGGACTCTTCCCAAGAACTCTTCTTCGTCAGCAGGCGCACCTGGCCGGTGGCCAGGTCCCGGGCCGCCAGATTACCCGTATCCGGGTCCATATAGCATAGATACTTGCCATCCGGCGAGATGCTCATAGGCCCGCCCCAACTGCTCATCACGCTTCGAATGGTTATATTCTGCGCAGGCGCCGCTGGGGGAACACCCTCAGGCACAGTTCGTTTGGCGTCGGTAAAAGATACACAGCCGAGGATGATGAGCAGCAACATGGCCAGCGGCGACCACCGATATGATTTTCTGCTAAATCGTGTCATCATTTTGATTCTCCTTTCCAGTTGAGATTTATCTTCCAGGATACCCGCTACCGAGGGCAGATATTGTCGCTGAGAAAAGGTTTCCAAGAGACTGACAATCGTTCGGCCGTATCGGGGCGGCTCCTCAGCATTCATGGTCGAAAGGGCCAAAGCATCGCAGGCAAGCTCCTGGTCGGCGCGCAGGCGTCGAAAAGCAAACCAAATCAAGGGATTAAACCAGTGCAGGATTTGCAGCAGCGAAGACAACCAACCCAGATAGATATCGCCTCGCTTCAAATGGGCTAACTCATGCAGAAATACATAATAAAGCTCATCCAGGCTCAGGGTCTCAATTAATCCCTGGGGAAGTACTAGCCGCGGCCGAATAAAACCGAAAAGGGCCGGGCTCTTGATCCGGTCGGTTATGATCACGCCCACTATCGTCCGGACCCGCATCTGCATCTTACAGTCTTCCAGCAGATCGAGGATCTTCTGATCCGTTATCGGGCGCTCGCGTTTGACCGTTCTCCAGAGGCTGAAGTTTCGGACAAAGATGCAGCCTCCTAAGGCCAGAGCGCCAATTATCCAGATCAAGGGCAGCTTATCCAGGAAAACAGAAGAAGCTGATTGAAAAGATGTTCTCAGATCGGGGGACGGCTTATCCGATTCAGCAGTCAACGGTTTGGAGGACTGATCTGACGCTGCTGCCGATTCTAACGGTTCGGCATCTATATCGGTTGCCGCTTCAGAAATGGGAGCCGCCCGTTGAGTGTCCGTTGAACCTGCACCTGAATAGGCATCTCGATGGTTAAGATGGTCATTTTCCGAAATTGGTCCTGTCCTTTGCAATGAGAGATATTGCGGTACCAGATTAAATATGCTGATGCGGCTCTGAGGCGTCCAGGGCAGCACCAGGCGTATCAATAAGAGCAGCCACAGATAATAATGCCAGCGCACCGGCAACCTGGTGCGTAAGACGGCCTTAATTAAAAGAATCAAACAGATCAATACGCCGCCTTGAACAGTGGTTTTCAGGAGCCACTGAAAAAAAGGAGCTGCATTTATGCCGAAGGCTTCCATATCTTAGCCCTTTAGTTATAGGGACCGTTTTTTACGCCCTTTTTTCTTGGGGGGCGCCTCTTTCCCGTCGAGGATTCGTTTGAGCCGGGCGATCTTCTCAGCGGACAAGGTTTCTTCTTGAACAAAGGCCGCCAGTATGGGTTCAATGGATCCCCCATGAACTCGTTTAAGAAATGACCTGGTTTCCGCCCTGACGCATTCTTGCTTGGTCACCAAGGGATAATAGTGGTACTGCCGGCCCTTTTTCTCAAAACTCAAAGCCTTTTTCTGCACCAACCGGTTGATCAAGGTCCTTATGGTTTCGCGCTTCCAGGGGATCTTGCGGGATAGGAGATCGACTATGTCATTAGCAGTCAGCGGCGAAGTGTTCCAGAGCACTTGCATTACTAACCATTCGGCCTCGGAGATTTTAGGTATTTTTTTCATAACGACTCCTAAAATTGTTACGAATGTAATATTTATAAGTATTACACTTGTAACATAAAAGTCAAGCAAAAAATTAAAAAAATTTGCTCATAGGGAGAAATGCCTATTTTTACGCCCAAAACAGGGATTTTCCGGTATTTTTCGATGGCGACTTTCACCGGGCGCATAATGCCCGACAGCATCGGATTCGTCTCCGGGGGGAGGAGTTTGGTTAAGGGAGAAGGCCGAGACTTTTCGCGGTGAAAAATCCGCGTCAATTTGTATTAAGAAAATATTTAAATTACGTCGCGCCGCGGCGCCGCCATTTTGCTTTTTGATCTTTGCTTTTTACTTTTTTTCGGTCAGGGCGGCGTGGGCCGCTGCCAGCCGCGCAATCGGCACGCGGAAGGGGGAACAGGAGACATAGTTCATTCCCACCCGGTGGCAGAACCCGATGCTTTTTGGATCGCCCCCGTGTTCGCCGCAGATACCGACCTTGAGTTTCGGTAGTCTCTTGCGGCCCAGCTCGATGCCCATCTCCACCAGCTTGCCCACCCCCGTCTGATCAAGCGACTGAAACGGATCGGCATCATAGATATCCAGCTGCACGTAATCACCCAAAAACTTACCCGCATCATCGCGCGAGAAACCACACGCCATCTGCGTCAGATCGTTGGTGCCGTAACTGAAGAACTCCGCCTCGGTCGCGATCTCGTCGGCCGTCAAAGCCGCCCGCGGCACCTCGATCATGGTGCCCACCAAATAGGGAAGGCGCAGCTTCTTTTCTTTAAAGACCCTGTTGATTTCATCCACCAGGTGCTCTTTCACGTAGGAGAGTTCCTTGACCGTCCCCACCAGCGGAATCATAATCTCCGGCAGCACCTTTTTACCTTTTTTGCTGACTTCAATCGCCGCTTCCATGATCGCCCGCCCCTGCATCCGGGCGATCTCCGGATAGGTTATGGTGAGCCGACAGCCGCGGTGCCCCAGCATCGGATTCATCTCGTGCAGCTCCTCCACCTTGGCCCTGACCTCGGCCGGCTTGACCCCCAGCCGACGGGCCATCTCCTTTTGGCTCTTTTCATCCTGGGGCAAAAACTCGTGCAAAGGAGGATCCAGCAATCGAATCGTTACCGGCAGGCCCGCCATCGCCGTAAAAATACCCACAAAATCCTTACGCTGATAGGGCAGCAACGTTTTCAAGGCCCCTTCGAATTCCTTCTGCGGGATCTTGAATTGCCTCTTAAGATCGGCCAACTCTCTTTTCTGCTGGTCGGTTAAATCCTCGGTATCGTAGGCGGCAATCTTATCGCGCAAATCGGCGTAAGCCTCGGCGCTGAGAATCATCTGGCGGACCGCCCAGATCCGGTCCCCTTCGAAAAACATATGCTCGGTGCGGCACAGCCCGATCCCTTCCGCCCCGAAAGACCGGGCCCGCACCGAGTCTTCCGGGGTGTCGGCATTGGTACGAACCCCCAGCCTTCTAATCTGGTCGGCCCATTTCATCAATTTTCCGAAATTCCCGCTCAACTGCGGCTCCACCAGCGGCAGTTGACCCGAAAGGACCTCTCCTTTGGTACCATCCAGACTAATCCAGTCCCCCTGTTTGACGACCCGTCCGGCAACCTTCATCAGGTGTTTAGGGTAGCTGATCTCCAGCTCCGAGACCCCCGCCACGCAGCATCGGCCCATCCCCCGGGCCACCACCGCGGCATGGCTGGTCATACCGCCCCGCTGGGTCAGAATCCCCATAGCCGCATCCATGCCCCCGATATCTTCCGGGCTGGTCTCTATGCGAACCAGGATCACCGTCTTGCCCGCCTTTTTCCACGCCTCGGCCGTCTCCGCGTCAAACACCACCTGCCCCACCGCCGCTCCCGGGGAGGCCGGCAGTCCCCGCGCGATCACCTGCCGTTTGGCCCTGACGTCCAAACTGGGGTGCAGCAGTTGATCGATCTGTTCCGGCTCCACCCGCTTTACCGCCTCGGCCTTGCTGATGAGTTTTTCCTTGACCATATCAACTGCAATCCGTACTTCCGCCTCCGCCGTCCGCTTGCCGTGCCGAGTTTGGAGCAGGTAAAGACGGTTTTTTTGGATGGTAAATTCGATGTCCTGCATGTCTTTGTAATGACGTTCGAGCTTATCCATCAAACCCGTTAACTGCCGGTAAATTTGGGGATTGATCCTGTTGAGCTTTATCATGGGCAGAGGCGTACGGATGCCGGCGACGACGTCTTCGCCCTGGGCGTTCATGAGGAATTCGCCGTAATATTCCTTTTTTCCGGAGCTGGGATTGCGGGTAAAGCAGACGCCGGTGCCGCAGTCGTCGCCCATATTACCAAAGACCATGGCCTGGACGTTTACGGCGGTGCCTTTAAGGCCGGTGATATTATTCAGTTGGCGGTATTTGACGGCCCGGGGGGCGTTCCAGGAGCCAAATACCGCGTTAATAGACAGTTGCAGTTGTTTCCGGGGGTCCTGCGGGAAGAGGGCGCCGACGCGTTTTTTGTAAACGGCCTTGTATTGTTTGACGAGTTCCTTGAGGTGGTCGGCGGTGAGGTCGGTATCCTGCCGGGCGCCGACCTTCTTTTTGAGGGTTTCGATGGCGTGCTCGAAGGGTTCATGGCCGCAGCTCATCACCACGTCGCCGAACATGTCGATGAAGCGGCGGTAGGAATCGTAGGCGAAGCGGGGATTTTGCGTTTTTTTAATGAGACTTTCAATGACCTTATCGTTAAGGCCGAGATTGAGGACGGTGTCCATCATGCCGGGCATGGAGACGGCGGCCCCGCTGCGGACCGAGACCATGAGGGGATTTTCGGGGTCGCCGAAATGGGCGTTCATGGTCTTTTCCAGGCGGGTGACGTTTTGCTCGACCTGCCGGGCCAGGCCCGGGGGCCATTTGCCGCCCGATTGATAATAGTCGGCGCAGGCGGAGCAGGTGATGGTGAATCCCGGGGGCACGGGCACCCCCAGGTTGGTCATTTCGGCCAGGTTGGCCCCTTTGCCGCCCAGGGTCTCTCTCATTTTCGCCGAGCCTTCGGCCCTGCCGCCGCCGAAGAAATATACCATCTTTTTGGCCATCTTGGTCTGCTCCTATGGTTTTGATGTAAAATAAAGACAATTCAAGGTCAGCGCCGGTCCGGATTGCGGTTCCAGCCCAAAATGACAGAAAACAGCATGGGCACAACCCATCCTACCTTTTGCCCCCGGCCAGTTGCCGGCGATACCATTTTGGTGAGCCAAGGGCCCAACCTATAAAAATTACACATACTAAAGTGAGGCATGGTAAGACGTTAGGGGCGGGCTGTCAATGGGAAAAGAAATTTGGGGGGAGTATGGATAGTGAGATGGGATGATTATTTGGAAGATTAAACAGTAACTATTAGCTCGGCCAAGTCATATCTTTCAGGTGGAATAATCCAGACACAATTTTTAGCAATTTCCCTCCTTACAGTTTTTGGAATTTTCCTACCCTGACTGATTACTAAGGCATGTGCAGAGTTCTCAGGGGTAGGATCTTCTTCAACTCTTAATCCAAGATTTATAGGTAATTTAGCCGGGAAACGAACTAAAGAATCACTTTTAGGTAGCCGAGCCAATGATTCTTGCGGACTAGTCTTTGATGCTATATCAACGGACAATTCATTTGAGGTTGTCCCACTTTCCGTTGAACTTTAGCATATAGCTCAGTTAGACTCCATGATTTTACGCTACCTTCTGCTTCTCATCAACTCCCTTTTCCAACGCCTGAA
>LJUC01000165.1 GCA_001303695.1 Phycisphaerae bacterium SM23_30 | reverse complement strand
CCAATCAGGGGAAAGTAGCGCGGTTCGATCATCTCTATGGTTAATTTTTCCAGGGTCCAGCCGCGTCGGAATTCGAAGGACTCGAAATGCACATTCTCCACTTGCCAGGATTCCAACCGCTCCCGAACGAACCGGGCGGCCTGCTTATAGGCGGGCGTGGCCGGCAGCCGCGGACCGATCACGTTGGTTAAAATGTTAAAGGTATCGAGCACCTGCGAATTTTCATAACCTTCGGCCTTAAACCGCCCGATCATCTCTCGATGCACCGGCTCCTGCGCGTAAAGCCCTACGGCGATCCACAGCCAAGTCAAAATAAAACAAAGCAGATTTCGCTTCATCGAACCACTCCTTTTTCTCTATGCAAATTTCTCCCGGTGTGTTGTGATCCTAAAACACACCATTGAGATTATTGGACCAGTATTTCCCAAATAACATATAAAAACAACATCTTGTGACAACGTGGACCCTCTGATAACAATAACGTATCTATTTTAACCGACATTTCCCATATAAAATTCAAACTTATTAAATTTTCGAGATATTCCTACACGAAATCATCTGAGAATCCATCATACTCCTTGCCACAACAAAACACAATTATTTTTTCTATGAAAGTTACAGGAACTGCTGGTAATATTGTTCAGTGAAAATCCCCAACTTGACAATCAAATCCGTCCCGATACAATACCCTCATAACCCATTAGGACCTCGGTATCATTCCTCCTCGCCCCTGAATACGTGTCCGTTAATGAATATTACTATGCATATAGAGGTAGTCAGCGGCAAGATTACTTAACGTACGTACACCAACGATTAATGCGCTTTCATCCACATAAAACAAAGGGGAGTGATTTTGCGGGGCCTTCCTGTAATCTTCATTCACAGGTGTAATCCCCAGGAAAAAGTACAAACCAGGAATCTGTTCCTGATAGACAGAGAAGTCTTCTGCCCCTGTTGTCGCAGGAATTATGCTAACATTTTGCTTTCCCGCTGCACGTTCTAAGGTCGGCGCCATCTGTTTGGTTAGTTCAGGATCATTATATGTTACGGGAACACCCATGTTGATCTCAATATCGGTGGTTGCTCCGGCGCTTTCGGCAATGTTAATGATAGTACGCTGTATTCGTTGATGCACATCCCTGCGCATATCAGGGTCGAGGGTGCGAATGGTACCTGTCATTTCTACCTCATCAGGTATGATGTTGCTGCGCACTCCGCCTTGAATGGTACCAATGGTAACAACTGCCGGAGCAGTGGTTATGTTGAGTTGCCGACTGGTAACCGTCTGCAGGGCCATAATGATTTGTGCCGATACCACAATTGGATCCACGCCTCCCCAGGGAGCGGCGCCATGCGTCTGGCGGCCATGAACGGTAATGTGCAAACCATCCGCAGCAGCCATGATTCCGCCGGGTTTATAGCCGATACTGCCCAGGGATCCGGGGATTACGTGGAGCCCAAAAATCGCCGAGGGCGCAGGATTCTCCAGGACGCCTTCTTTTACCATTAATGCTGCGCCGCCTTCTTCGCCTGCCGGTGCCCCTTCTTCCGCCGGCTGGAATATGAATTTTACCGTACCGGGTAATTGGTACCGTACCTGTGTTAGAATGTGCGCGACCCCCATTAGGATAGCCATGTGAGCATCATGGCCACAGGCGTGCATCACGCCTACTTCCCGGCCGTTATAGATAGTGCGGACCTTTGAGGCAAACGGCAGATCTACCTGCTCGGTCACTGGCAACGCATCCATATCCGCCCGCAGCGCTACCACGGGTTCCGCTTGTTGGCCGCGGAGAATACCAACCACGCCGGTATGTGCGATATTGGTCTGAACCTCCATACCCAGTTGAGTTAGATATTTTGCGATGATTTTTGCTGTGCGGAATTCACGATTGCCAAGCTCGGGATACTGATGAAAATCCCGACGCCAATGAATAACCTGTAATTCGACTTGTCGGGCCAAGCGATCGATATCGTTTTGAAGCTCCTGTGAGCTCTGGGCCAGTACTTCTGCGGTACAAAGACTCATCAGTCCCAATATACAGATCAGCGATGTGCGTAGAAATGTTGTTGAATTCATTACCTTTTCTCCATTATAAGATTAGTGTAGCGTAGTAAGGATCAAACACTTCCTCCTCAATGTCTTTTTAGCAATTTTAAGAAATTATTTGCACTTTTCCATAAAAAAAGGAAAATGATAGGCATGATCCTGGCTATAGTAAAAGAGCAGTTTCATTTATTAACCTGAAGCACGGCTTTACGAATTCATGTCATCACCCTGTATACCAATTTTTCTGCGACATTTCCGGTTACAAGAGGGCTCGATAGACACATTACGTGTTTAATTTTCCACCAGGGCCTGGGAAATTATCTCCGCCACCTGGGTACGGAACGGGCTGATATTGCCTTTATCGTTTGGATGGACCCGATTAGTCAGGATAATCAGGTAGATGTGGTTGCTCGGGTCACATACCACCGCCGTGCCGGTGTAACCCAAATGGCTAATACTTTTTTCGAGGGTATCTTCTCCCTTAATCCAGGAATAGCTGGTAGTGACACCGAAACCATAGGAGCGATTTTTCCATTGGGGCCGGGTCAATAACTGCACCGCCTCGGGGCTCAGGATTCTGACTCCCCGGTAGGTTCCGCCATTCAAGACCATCCGGCAGTAAATTGACAAATCATGGGCGTTGGTAAACAGCCCCGCATTACCGGAGATGCCGGCATTCAACTGGGCTAAAGGATCGTGCACGAATCCCCGCAGTAGGTGGTCATCGAAAATCTGGGTAGCGGCGATGTCTTTTTCCCATTCCTTGGGCGGATTATAGGTGGTATGTTTCATTTTTAGGGGCTTAAAGATATTTTCCTGGGCAAACTGATCAATGGTTTGGCCGCTGACGACCTCCACTATTTTGGCCAGGGTGATATAACCCAGACAACTATAACGATACGTTTCACCCGGTTCGTTCATGGCTGTAAAACTGCAGATTTTTTCGATGACTTTATCGGGACAGGGTTCACCGTACTGTTTTTTCAGCTCGGCGGCATTGGTATAAGCCGGTAAACCAGAGGTATGGGTCAACAGATGTTTGAGCCGCACATTTTCTTTACCATTCACGGCAAACTCCGGCAGATACTTGCCGACCTTGTCCTCCAGATCAATCTTTCCCTGATCCCACAATATCAAGATGGAGGTGGCAGTGCCGACCGGTTTGGACACCGACGCCATATCAAATATGGTGTCTTTGGTCATCGGTTCGATGAACGGCTCGATCACTTCATGGCCGAAAGACTTATGATAGAGAATTTTGTCTCCCTGCCCGAGCAGCACCACGGCCCCGGGAAAATTACCTTTTTCGATTTCTTCGGTGACCAACGAATCAATCGCACTTAATTTGTCGGTTTGAATCGTATGGGGAAAGGTTGGAGTTTGACAACCGGCAAGAAGAGCCAGGGCTAACCATATAAAAAAGAATTGGATCAACTTCATGCACTTCTCCTCAAAATGACAGGCTCGGAGAATACCTTTCATCCATCATGGACTGAATTTCGGGGGAATGACCATTTCATTTTATTGTCTGTTTAGCTTCCACATAATCTTTCAAGATCATATCCAAATTTCGGGCTTTTGACAATTCACTTATCCCTTTGGACATCTCCAAGGCCCGCACAAATAGCTCGAGAGCCTTGTCCTTTTGTCTGATTTTCGCATACCCGGCTGCGATTGTCGATAAAGCGGTGGCTTTTAAACCAGCATCATTTATCTGTTCGGCGACTTGTAGGCCTGCTTCGCATTGCCCGGATTCGGCGTACGCTTTTGCCACCATTGATAACTCTCGATCTTTTATCTGAGGTAACTTGGTGTCTTTAACACTCTCTAAAACCATGGCTAATATATCAGTAACCTTTTCCTTTTGCCCAAATTCAACATGTTTACTCGCGATCCGGGCTAATGCATTGGTTAGCCAATCAACATACTCTATCGTCTTGGCAACCTCGAAAGCTTGGTCGTATTGTTCCGCTGCCAGATACTGGCTCGAGATGTCCGCCAATATCGTAGCTTTCCCTCTGGCATCCTTTATCTTATTGGTGAGTTTCAAGGCCTGGGATAAAATCTCAGCAGCTTCCTCGTTTTGTTCGGCGGCTATATACTTGTTTGCGACCCAAACCAAGGCCCGGGCTCTGACGGCGGTATCGGTTATCTCCCGAGCAATTTTCAATGGCTGAGGCAAAATCTCAGCTGCCTTATCTTTTTGCCCAATATCCACATACTTCTTTGCTATCCCACCTAAGGCACTCATTTTCTCTTGGGCAACACCTATTTTCTCGGCGATTTCCAGAGTGACCGACATAATTTCCGAGGCCTTTTGCTGCTGTCCGGCTGTGGCACACTTAAGGGCAACATCCGTTCTGGTCTGGATTTTCCGTAAATCGTCATTTATGGATTGGGTTGATTCTATAGCTCTTGAAAAACACCCAGTGGCTTTTTCATTTTCACCAGCATCGGCATATTTAACCGCGACCTCCGCCAAAACCTTGGCTTTCTCTTCGGTATTTTGTATCTCGTCGGCAACCTCCTCTGCCTGGGATAATATCTCATCGGCTGTATTCTTTTGTCCGGCTTGTGCATACAGAACAGAGATCTTCGTCAATGCTTTGGCTTTCTCCGTGGTAATCATTATTGACTGGGTAATCTCAAGACTCATGGACAACATCTCAGAGGCTTTATCTTTTTGCGAAGTTTGGATATTGAGCCTATTTGCATCCGCCTTATCCCAACTTATTAAACCAAAGAGTTTACTTGAGGTGCCCATCAATAGTGTCATTCCCATCCACATTCTAATAAATACATACTTTTCCATTATAAATACACCTCATCCTTATTATCCAACATCTCCCATATAAGACCAAAACCTAAAAACATTCAAAAACAATCCTTCAGTCATACGTCCAACAATCCATAATACCACCTCCCTACTCTTTTTTCAATTTTGAAAGAGCAAAATTTCGGCATTACCTGTAAACGCCTCATACCCTTCCTGTGCAATCACTTCCGCCAACTCCTCGGAATTTCCTTAGACATACAAAAGCGAAACTAAGTAATGACATTTACATCCTGATAGCAATTGTGAGTCCATTATACCCCCCTCCCCATAATCTACAATTATATTTTATATGGAAGATAAAAAGTCCGGGTGGCGGTATTGCACGGTGAAATTGCCCAATTTGATAACCAGACTCATCCTTATATAATACCACCATGTCCCATAAGGGCCTCGGTAACCCCACCCCGTTCTAATTCATCAACCAGTACAATCACCTGTTTGCTTCCGAGTCAGTAGAAAAAACCTCGGTCCTCCAAAACAGCGAATATGCTTTCTTGGACAGTCTTTTACCGAGATAGACAAAGCGGTGAAGAAACCTTACTATGGAAAAGCCTTGCGATCAAAGTATGTCTTAGCTTTCTCATCTTGACAAAGAGCAAAATAGAGTGATGCTAAATTATGGTAAATGTAGCTGTCAAAATCACGGTTACGCTTGTGCCCATACCGAAGTATGCTCTCATAAATCTTGATGGCATCCTCAAACCGCCCTTCGTATATGGCTCCTTCAGCCCGACGTAGGGCCTGGGTCGGATACTTTTTCTTCTTTCCATAAGGCCATCCACCTTTTTGCACAAACAGTTGCAGGTCAAAAGTCGTTTTAGCATCCGGCTGCCATACAGGATGATCATCCGAAAATCCAGGCATGAACGGCCGAGCAACGTTTTTCCAGTCGATACCTTTGCCGAAACGTCCCTTGTCGAACAGATCAAGAACGAGTTTCCCGACCATACTTTCTATTAACTCGTCTTTTTCTCGCCATTCCGTCAACAAAACTTCCTGGAGAACCAGCAAATTCTCACTTTCCTCTTCATTTACTTCATGCTCGTGAAAATAATACATAAAATAATTTGTCGTGGGGAAAAGCGACAATTTCCCTTCTAACTTCTTTTCCAGACCAGAAAGCTTATAATAGTGTGGTCGATATATAGCCTCTTCGCTGCAACATTGTTCGATCAGTCGTACGAGATCGATCATAATGCTGTCCAAGAATTGGCATCTTGATAGATGACGTCGGTGTGCCGCTTCTTCCCAATCCGCAATGGTCAAAGAAGCATCATAGAGGAGCGTGTTGTTAAAATGGACTTCGTGATGAACCAATCCTATCTCATGAAACTGTCGCATTTCCGTAATGATTTGGGCATGATGTTGTCGTACCCACGAGAGCGCCCCTTGAAATGCTTTCCACATGTCTTCGTTGGAGGTAGAGACATCCATTTCATCTAACATCTGATAATACCTGGCGTCTAATTCATCTCCGGACCTGGTATCGTCGGGATGCTCTACCCCCCAAATGGAAAAGGCTATCGGCTCGCCTTTATAGAGAAGCTCATCATCCTCATATATCCCCATACCAATGGGTACCATTACGGCACAACCATGTAACAGGGCGTATTGGGAAAGGATCACTTCGTTTATTACGCTGCGGAATCTTTTTGCCCGATAAGGTTCTCCCACATCGAATCTGAAGTCTTCTCGGGTGCCGTTGGGATTTGTATAAGGTAGCAAAAATGGCATATTACCTTGGCCCAGAAAACGAATATGGCGCAACTTACGTTTTTTTATTGGTATAAGGCGGTCGGTTATACCTTTAATTTTAATCGCCCGAACCCAGCGCTTGCCGAGCTTAACATAATCTCTGGGATCTAGTTTAATAATTACGCTTGTCGGTTTCGAAATATCGCCAAAATACTCTAGATTAACCACCCGACGAATGTCCTCGAAATATTTGCCCGGAAGCGTTTTTGCTATCTGAGTGAAAATACCCCAATACGGAGAAATATTTTTTATGATTTTACTTTGTATTCGAAATTCTTTTAGACTTCTTATGCATGATTTGATTTTCTTCAGGGTCATTTTCGAAGATACATTTCTCAACACATTCAGATTGTCAAGGGGAGAAATTACCATTTTGTTTTATTTTTGCCTCTATTGTCATATTCATGTCTCATATGGTATCCTTGCCTTCCATCCAGGGACATGCATCTTTCTGAGGGCAATGTGTACAACCATATTTTCTGGCAAAAAGGGGCAGTATCATAAACGCATCAAGAATAAAAATGATGAGCAATAAGAAAAGCAGCCAGGAGAAGCTTTTGATAAGCATGATCCCACCGGTAAGAGGCGGGATGAACCATAAGGGCACGATTACCGGGATGTGTTTTTTATATTTCTCTCTAAAGAGGCGGCTATCCTTCGGGGCCCGCCACCTGGCGGCCAACCGGCCATAGCCGCAAGGACAAGAGCGGGTGTTAAACAAATGGCAATAGGGGCACAAAAACAGAATGATCCAGAAAACACCGGTTATGCTGTACATGGCGTACAGGATAGCCAGGCCCCAACCCCACCAGGAGCTTTTCAGCCCGATAATAATTACAGTCGAACCTAAGAGCGTCATCAACGCGTAAGGAAGATTGTCAATAAGCTCCTGGAAAAATGTATATTCCAGGGCAGGACGATACTTTTCGCAAGACGCTGGTTCTGTTACGAGCTCTGCGGAGGAGTCGAATGATTCTTCATATTTTTCATTCATGATATTACCACTTAATCCCGGAACAAAAATATCTATTCAAGAGTCTTCTCATTAGGTATAATGGACTCATATCGTTTAGCATAGTAAAAACCTAAGTTTGAAAAAGGAACTTTTAACAATAATATATCGTATCTGGTACAAATTACAAGCAGATAGAGTCATTCGTTTCAAATATTCGATTACGCGAGACGGTCTGCGATGTAGAATTAGTGAATCAGACGGTAATAATGTACCCAAAAGGGTTCAAAAGGAATTGGTGCCGCGATGGGTAAAATGGCTGATATTGATGAATTGATGTACAGTTGCGGTTTCGAGGTACTGCATCCGGGCGGCATAGAAAAAACCGACGAGATGGCCAGGATGTGTGGTATCGAAAAGAACCAGAAGGTATTGGACGTTGGTGCTGGAAAAGGAGTAACGGCCTGCTACCTGGCCCAAAAATATGGTTGTGAAGTTGTAGGAATAGATGCCTCAGAAAGAATGGTTGCTTATGCAAAGGAAATGGCCCGGAACAAAGGATTACTTGGCTGGGTTGATTTTATAAGAGCGGATGCCTGTCAATTGCCCTTTGTCGATGAGAGTTTTGATATTGTTTTAGCGGAATGCACCACGGTGCTTTTGGATAGGGAAAAGGCCTTTTCGGAGTTCCTTCGGGTGACCAAATCCGGTGGCGCTATTGGCGATTTGGAGATGACTTGGCAAAAAGCCCCGCCTCAGGAATTGATGGATAGGGTCTATGAGGCGTGGGACGGCTTTACCACCCAGACACTTGAAGAATGGCAGAAATTCTGTGAACAGATGGGTATGGTTGGTGTTCAGGTGGTGGATTTTTCTGAGGCCATACCGGACATGGAAAGAGACATGAAGAGTGAACTCGGCCTCAAAGGTAAGATAAAGTTATTTGGCAAGCTCTTATTCCGTCCTGACCTGCGCCGGTCTATGAATGAATCCAGCAAGATTTTTAAGAACTACACTGAATATATTGGTTATGGCTATATAGTTGGAAAGAAAAGCTAACGTGTCCTTTCGGCGAGCTTGAAAAAAATATGAATTTATACGTGAGTGTCGATCCTTTGGAGAGTATCCCGGTAGTTCCAGGGCATCCAGTTATCGGGATCTGAGGAAAACTCGATTGCGTGCTTTTGTAGTTCGCTAAGGTAGTCGAACGGATTGACGTCGTTCAGTTCGCAGGTGTGGATCAGGCTCATGAACAGATCGCCCACACGGGCCCCGTTCGGTGTCTTATAGAAGTAGGCGTTCTTGCGATGAAGGATGACCTTC
>LJUC01000164.1 GCA_001303695.1 Phycisphaerae bacterium SM23_30 | reverse complement strand
CTTGTCGGTGCGGCCGGGCACGATCTTATGCAAAAAGACCACTTCATCCTTCCATTCGCGGACGGCGACGTTGTAATTTTTAACGTTGCCCAGAAGATCCGCCAACTCGGTGATTTCATGATAATGGGTGGCGAAAAGAGTACGGCACTTAATATTGGTAGCAATATGTTCGGTGATGGCCCAGGCCAAAGCCAGTCCGTCATAAGTACTGGTGCCGCGGCCGATCTCGTCCAGAATGACCAGAGATCGTTCCGTGGCGTTGTTGAGGATATTGGCCGCCTCGATCATCTCCACCATAAATGTTGACTGGCCCCGCCTAAGTTCATCGCTGGCCCCCACCCGGGTGAAAATGCGATCCACCAGGCCGATCGATGCGCTTTTTGCCGGTATGAAAGAACCCATCTGGGCCATCAGCACCAAAAGAGCGGTTTGACGAATATAGGTGCTCTTGCCCGACATATTAGGCCCGGTGATGATCGCCAGCTGGCCTTTATTATCGCCCAGAACCACATCGTTAGGCACAAACTGACGGCCCAGCGTTACCTCCAGCACCGGATGACGCCCCTCGATAATTTCCATATCCTCGTCTTGGTGTATCTGGGGACGACAATAATTGCGGCTTCGCGCTATATGAGCCAAACTCACCAGCACATCGACCTTGGCCACCGCGTCGGCCGCCTGCTGTAAATGCAGCGTTTGGGCCGCAATCTGACCCCGCAAATCCTCAAAAAGCTTACCCTCCAGTTCCTTGCACCGCTGCTCAGCGTTAAGAGCCTCGTTCTCGTAACGTTTTAATTCGTCGGTGATATAGCGTTCCGCGTTTTTGATAGTCTGTTTACGAACAAATTCCCCCGGCGCCCGATCACGATACGTATTGGAAATTTCCACGTAATAACCGAACACTTTATTGAAACCGATTTTGAGACTGGGTATTTGCGTTTGCTCGGTAAGTTTTTTCTGGTACTCCGCCAGCCAGCTGCGGCCGTCCCGACGCATGTTTCTTAAGCGGTCCACTTCTTCATTAAAGCCGCTGCGGATAACGCCCCCCTCTCGATAACTGATCCCTGCTTCTGGATCAATAGCCGATTCTATCAAATCGGCTGTCTTTTCCAGGGTATCGCACTGTTGGCAAAGCTGTATCAACATGTCAGCGGTGCAAGGCCCCAAAGCGGCCTTGATATGGGGCAGTTGACGCAGTGCATGGCCCAGGCCTAAGAGATCCCGGGGATTGGCCCGGTGGGTGCTGATCCGGGCGCTGATCCGCTCAATATCGGCAATCTTTGTCAAGTGTTGACGCAGTTGATTGCTTACGTTCTCAGCTTGAAACAGCTCCGCCACCGCGTCCTGACGTAACTCGATTTGGGCCGGATCGTTAAGGGGATAAGCCGCCCAGAGACGCAATTTCCTCGCCCCCATCGCCGTTAACGTCTCGTCTAAACAGTGCAGCAGGGAACCGGCAAAGCTGTTGTCGCGTATGGTCCGATCGATCTCCAGACTTCGCAAAGTCGTCTGGTCCAGTTGTAAAAATCGCGCCCGCGAAACCTTGCGCAGCTGAAAAATGTGATTGAGAGCGGTTTTTTGGGTCTCGTTGAGATATTCAATGACGGCCCCGGCGGCGGCAATACTGGAATCTGTCTCCTTAAAACCGAAACCCTCCAGAGAGGCGGTGCTGAAGTGCTTTTTAAGAGTTTCGCTTCCCTGCTGCGGATCGAAAACCCAGCCCGGACGCCGCGTCAGTGACGCGGAGATCAGCTCCTCTAAATGCTGCTCAAAATTTTTGGGCAGCGCCTCGGGTTCATCGCTAAAGAGGCACTCGGCCGGCCGCAGCCGCACTAATTCATCCAGAACATAACGCTCTTCCAGACGCTGGGCGAAAAATTGCCCTGTTGACAATTCCACCCACGCCAGGCCGGCATGCTCCACGTTGGCTCCGGTGGAACGGGGCCTCTTGGCGGATAGACGCCTCTCAAAACAGACCGCCGCCAGGTAATTACCGCTCCGCTCATCAAGTAAAGACTCTTCGGTGAGAGTGCCCGGCGTCACCAGCCGCACCACGTCGCGTTTAACAATCCCTTTGGCCTGGGCCGGGTCTTCCACTTGCTCGCAGATGGCGACTTTGTATCCCGCCTGGATGAGCTTTTTCAGATAGCTGTCAAGGGCGTGGTAGGGGATACCCGCCAGGGGAATGGGATTCTCGCCTTTGTTGCGGCTGGTCAGGGTGATGCCCAGCGCCCGTGAGCAGGTCTTGGCGTCCTCGTAAAAGGTCTCGTAAAAATCCCCCATCCGAAACAGCAAAATCGCCTGCGGATACTGACTCTTAAAATGCCGATACTGACGCATGGCCGGCGTAAGCTTTTGATTCTCAATACTTTGTGTCATCTCTGGTCATAAAGCAATATACTAAACCGCATTAAATTGAGGTGTTCATCATAATAAAAAGGGGCCCCAAATGCCAGAGCAAAAGTATTTTTGAGGATAAATATAGAGAGTTAATTAGAGGTTGCCTTTTGCCGTCTCTTCAGCAAAATAAAGCAAACGCCATTGCGGATCGAACTGCTCCAAAAAATACAGCGAATAACACCGGAAAAATACCGCCAAGGGCAGCAGAAACACCGCATTTATATAGGGAATAATCAAGGGAATCAGGGCGATACAGCAAGACATACACACAGTCAATATGACAATTACTACGGCAACCACGCCTAAAAGAAATTTCATCAGATAGAACAGAACAAAACTCCCTTCATGATCGGCTAAAATTTCCTGGCGAAAGACTTGTATGGCTTCACCGCATAATATCCCCCGCCGGTACATGATCGGAGCGATAAAATCGGTCAGCATGTGTTTGATTACCCCGAAAAATATGGACGATAAAATGGCTAACGCCCCAAAGATAATCAGGGCCGCCAGGGCGTTGGCCTCAAACCGCAAATCTTTAATATCCGGCCAGGCAATCGATCCGCATAATAAAACAATGAGAACAAAACAGGCAAAACCCATTATACCCACGATTATACGCCACAACAAAAGACTGTTGGCCAGTTCCCGGTATTGATGCCAGGGTTTCACCACCGCCCCGCGGTTGTGGACTACCCCGTCAAGCAGCATAAATTTCCCCCGGCATCTTAGCCACATGATCAACAGCCCCAGGAGCATCCCCGCTACTATGATTGCCCAGCCTATCGTTAAAATTAACTCCCAATATTCCAAAATCAAATTATAAGCGTAGTACTTGGCCTCTTCAAATGAGCTGAATCTCCAATTGAAACCGCTTCTGCCGTCTCCGCCACTGCCGCCGTGGAATTCTAGCAGGTCCGCCAGGAAAGCGCAAAACCCCAGTGTAAACCACTTGCCGATGTTAAACGGCTTAAAAAGTATCCGTTTCATCGCCGAATAAGCCTGACCGATCGGTTTGGTTACTGATATTTCCATAAGCTGCTCCGAAAATTTAACGCCGCCGCCTCATTTGGCGGAAATTTTATAAACCTTTTATTTTAAGGTATTTACATAAGCCAAACCGCCGTACATTATCCCTATGGGACTTTATCATAATCTTCGTCGCTAAAATCAAAGGTTTATTACATTAAAATAGCGGCCCTAATCCACCAAAAATGTACTTAAAAGCAGCAAGTGATACTTGAACTAGTAAAATCCCGTCGCTTTCCTTATAAATTACCTTAAAAACATAAATCCTGGTATAGGTTTTACCCCAAAAATTTCCGTCGGAAGATTTAAATCTCTCGTAACTCTTGCATTGATAACGCTTTTAGCGTATTTTAGGCGGCATTATGATTGATATCAAAAAATTACGAAAAGATCCCAAACTCTACAAGAAGGCATGTGAGCAAAAGGGATGCGTTATTGATGTGGATAAACTTCTTGAGCGTGAAAAAGGTTTACGCATGAGTAAGGACTCGTTGCAGAGAATAGCCACGGAGAAGAACCGCATCGGTAAGGTTATCGCCCAGACCGATGATCCTATTGAACGCGAGAAAAATATAAAAGAAATGGCTCTTAAGAAACAATTGGAAATTGAATATAAAAAAACAATAGCCAAATTGGAGCCGCAGATTAAGGAAATGCTGTTAAATATGCCGTTGCCGGCCCATCCCGAAGCGCCGGTGGGACCGGATGAGAGCGGCAACGTGGAGGTCCGGCGGTGGGGCGAGGTTCGAAAATTTGATTTCAAACCCAAAGATCATATCGAACTCGGCAGGCATTTGGGAATAATTGACGTCGAAAGAGGGGTCAAACTGAGCGGCGCCCGTAATTACGTCCTCCGGAAGGATGGCGCCCTTTTACATCAGGCCGTCCTGCGTCTGGCCCATGATCATATGGTGGCCAAAGGTTTTGAGCCCTTGACGGTGCCGGTCCTGACCCGCAAAGAAACCTTCATCGGCACCGGCTGGTTCCCCGAAGGACGCAGCCAGGTCTATGAAGTGCCCGCCGATGAGTTGTTTTTAGCCGGCACCGCCGAAGTGCCCGCCACCAGCCTCCACATGGACGAAATATTACCGGAAGATCAACTGCCCAAACGCTATGTGGCCCAGTCGCTCTGTTTTCGGCGGGAAGCCGGAGCGGCCGGCAGGGATACCTACGGCCTGTACCGAATTCATCAATTCGAAAAGGTCGAACAGGTGATTATCTGCCGCTATGATCTGCAGGAAGCGGAATCTTGGCATCAGCACATGGTCGCCAACGCTGAAGAAATACTCCAATTGTTGGAGCTGCCTTATCGGGTGGTCGAGATGTGCACCGGCGATATGGGCATGGCCAAGTATCGTATGTACGACATCGAAACCTATATGCCCAGCCGCGAAGGTTTCTGTGAAACCCACTCCGCCAGCAACCTGCTCGATTTCCAGGCCCGACGCCTAAACCTCAGATATCGCGAGAAAAAAGGCAAACTCCGCTTCTGTATCACCATGAACAATACGGTCATCGCCTCCCCCCGGATACTAATACCCCTTTTAGAGTTGAACCAGAACGCCGACGGCGCTATCATGTTGCCCAAAGCACTGCATGGGTATATGCAGGGAAAAAAATGGCTCAAACCGGAGTAATCGAGTTCTCTGCTCTTCAGATTCGATCCGGGGCAACGAAGGAAATCCCCACGTAATCTTGTGTGAAAGAGGAATTCGAACCTTTGAGGATTATTGTCGAAATACCCTGGCCTTGTCCGTGGTGCCGGCGCTAAAGCGGATCAGCCATTTACCCATTATCGTGGATCCCTCCCATGCTACCGGACATCAATATTTGATTGAGCCCATGAGCCTGGCGGCGGTGGCGGCCGGCGCCGACGGCCTCCTGCTGGAAGTCCATCCTGACCCCGAACACGCCCTCACCGATGCCGCCCAGCAGGTCGATATCGCACAATTTCAAAGGATAATGCAGCGCTTGAGACGGATTGCTGAGGCGGTGGATAGATCACTTTGATGAATGAATATTCAAGTGCGATGTAAAAAAATTTTAGCGTGAATATTAGAAAATATATGTTCATAAGTTTTGATATTGTACGCATTTATATCAAAATGGTCATTTCTTGCCCGTTCTCTCAGGCAAAATCTGTTTCATTCGCAGCCCTAAAAATGGTACGATGATGGAACGTTAGAGTTTTTTTCTTTTTTTCTTATTAAGGAGGTGTTTCAAATGAAAAAATTTCACATTGTCTGGGTTTTGATTCTGTTGGTATCCCTCACTGCCGGCAGCTTGCCCGCCCAGAACATCCCAATCACCAAGGCCAATTATGATCTGGTGGCCAAATGGAATTCGGAAAGGGTGCGCAGCCTGACCCCGGCGTCTTCGGTCCGGCCCAACTGGCTCGAAGACGGTATCCGCTTCTGGTACAGCTATCGGACCCCGGAAGGAACCTTCTTCAACCTGGTCAATCCCCAGGAACAGACCAAATGGCCCATGTTCGATAACGCCGAAATGGCCGCCAAGCTCACCACCCTGACCGGCCAGCCCTACGACGCCAAACATCTGCCCATCACCACCGTCACCTTCGCCAAAGACGACACCGTCATTCAGTTTGACGTCACCACCGACGAAGAGGTAAGAGTTGCCCAGGAGCAAAGAGGCCAGCGGGGCCAACGAGGCCAGAGAGGCCGCCAAATCCAGGAGCAGCAGCAAAGACAACGACAACAACTGTTCCAACGTCAGAGACAACAACAAACCGAGGAACGACCCCAAAGAGCTCGAACCCAAAGAAGGGTATTCCATCTGGAATACAACCTGCGAACCAAAGAACTTTATGAGCAGGAAGTGAAAGAAGAAGAACCGGAAGAAAAACCCCGGGAAGAAGAGCCGGAAAGACCCGGTTGGGCCACGGTCTCCCCCGATGGCGAAACCATCGTCTTTGCCCGTAACCATAACCTCTACTGGATGGATAAGGAAAACTACGAAAAAGTCCTCGAAGACCCTAATGCAGAGGTCGAGGAGCATCAGTTGACCGAGGATGCTGAGGCCAAATATAGCTTTGGCGGCGACGGCGGCAGAGGCCAAAGAGGCGGCCAGGCCCAGCAGCAACAAAATGAGAACCGACGCAGCCGCGTCAGCGTCCAGTGGTCCCGCGACGGCCAAAAATTCTCTATTATCAGAAGAGACAGCCGCGAAATTAAAGACCTCTGGGTTATCAATACCCTCGCCGATCCCCGGCCCACCCTGGAAACCTATTCCTATCAGATGCCCGGCGAGCCCGGCGGCCATCGCGAACTCTTTATCTTCAACCGCGATACCGAAAAACTGGTCAAAGTCGAAACCGCCTATAAAGAACCCACCGCCCTTTCGGTCATGACCAAACCCAGAGAGGACGCCGGTCAGCGGGGCGAAGGTCAACGCGGCGGGCAGCGCGGTCAGCAAGCGGCGCCGACGGATGAACATACCTACTGGCTCTCGCAAAACTCCGACGAATGTATGTTTCAGCAGCAAAGCCGCGACTACCGCAAATTCGACATCGCCGTCGCCGACGTGGACACCGGAAAGGTCGAAAACCTCATCTCCGAACGAATGACCAAGTACATCGATTACCATTCCGTCAGGGTCATAAATGATGAAGAAGAGTGGATCTACCATTCCCAGAGAGACGGCTGGGCCCATTTCTACCTCTACGACAACCAGGGAAACCTGAAAAATCAGATCACCTCCGGCGAATTCCACTGCAGCCGCATCGTCAGCATCGATGAGGAAAATCGCATCCTCTACTTCCTGGCCAACGGCCGCGAACCTGGCGAAGACCCCTATTACAATCACCTCTACCGCATTAATTTCGACGGCACCGGCCTGAGAATCTTGAACCGCGGCAATTTCGATCATTCCGTCACCATGAATGAAGACAACACTTATTTCGTCGATAATTACTCCCGCGTCGATACCGCCCCCCGCTCCGTCGTCCGCGATATTCAGGGTAATATGGTCGTCGATCTCGAAGAGGCCGACCTCTCCCTGCTCTTTGAAGCCGGCTTTAAAATGCCCGAAACCTTCAAAGTGAAAGCCGCCGACGGCATCACCGACATTTACGGCGTCATGTACAAACCTTATGATTTCGACGAAACCAGGAAATACCCCATCATTGCCTATGTCTATCCCGGGCCCCAGACCGAATCGGTCTCCAAGACCTTCTCCACCGGCGGCGCCACCGCCCGCATGGCCCAGTTTGGCTTTATCATGATCACCGTCGGCAATCGCGGCGGCCATCCCAGCCGCTCCATGTGGTACCACACCTACGGCTACGGTAACTTCCGCGATTATGGCCTGGCCGACAAAAAGGCCGCCATTGAACAGTTGGCCGATCGACATCCCTTTATCGACATCGAAAAAGTCGGCATCTTCGGCCATTCCGGGGGCGGCTTCATGTCCACCGCCGCCCTCTTGGTCTATCCCGACTTCTTCAAAGTCGCTGTCTCCTCCTCCGGCAACCATGAAAACAACGTCTATAACCGCTCCTGGTCCGAAAGGCACAACGGCATCAAAGAAGTCATCAATAACAACGGCGAAGTCGAATTCATCTATGAAGTAACCAAAAACTCCGAAGTCGCCTCCAACCTTAAAGGCCGCCTCTTCCTCGTCCACGGCGAAATCGACAACAACGTCCACCCCGCCAACACCTACCGTATGGTCGATGCCCTCGTCAAGGCCAATAAACGATTCGATATGTTCATCTTCCCCGGCAATCGCCACGGCATCGGCGGCGAATACTGGTTCTACCTCCGCGCCGACTACTTCTGCCAACACCTCATCGGCGATTACCACACCAACGTTGATATGTACGAAATCGACGTCAACACCGAAAGAAAAGGAAATACCGCCGCCGGAAATAGAATAAGATGATAAGGAGGAGATAATTCTCTTACTTTCAACGATGATGTTATGCCGAAACAAAATCGCTTAATGCGTTTCGAGCAGACGCCTGCGCCATTGTTGCCGGTGGCGCAGGCGGTCGTCGTTGGTATCCTCCTATCGCGCTTCAACTTTATCTCCCCTCTGATCTGGATGGTCTTGCTGGCCCTCTCCCTGATCGCTGCCGGCGCCTGGTTTTTTACCCCCCGACTCTCCAACCGCCTTCAACGCTTAAATCGCCTGAACGGGATCCTGCTCTGCCTGGCTTTTGCCGCAGTGGCGGGTATCCGCTATCATCTGCTTTACAGCTATTATCCCCCAAATCATATCGTGCGCTATTGCTCCGATCAACAGCGCCTCGCCACTCTCCGCGGTAATATCGTCACCGAACCTTTTCTGGTTAAAAGCTCCGGCAGTTTCGCCGCCTTCGATTTTATCCATGAACCGGGTACTATTTTTACCCTGCACTGTTCGGATCTGTTAGGCCGCCAGGGCTGGATCGACGCCGAAGGTTTAGTGTATGTCGTGGTAAATCAGCCCCGCCCCCTGCTCCGCCTGGGTCAAAAAGTGCAAATCGATGGC
>LJUC01000014.1 GCA_001303695.1 Phycisphaerae bacterium SM23_30 | reverse complement strand
AGGCTGCGGAGTGAAGGGGGCAGGGAGCGGTTGGCGATATGGCTAAAGGCGTGGAAGCAGCTTTGGGCCCAGGGCATATCAAGATGTCGAGCGATGGCGTGGTAGTCGTGGAAATAATGTTTGAGGGTGGGGCGATGGGGTGAGCCGTTGGAAAAGAAGATGCGTTTTAATAATGAGGTGAGGTAGTAGTTGAAATAATGGTTATAGCCGGCCAGGAGTTCATCGGCGCCCTGGCCGTCGAGGACGACCTTTACGTGTCGGGAGGCCAACTGCATGACGTGCCATTGGGAGAAAGGGCCGGGTCCGGGGCAGGGTTCATCGTGATACCAGCTGAAGCGGTCGATAAAATCGATATACTGATGGGGCTGGGGGGTGATGTAATGGGCGTCGGTACGGTGGTAGTCGGCGGCGGCGCGGGCGTAATGACCTTCGGAGAAGTCTTTTTCCCGGTATTCGACGGTGAAGGTTTTTAAGGGGGCGGCAAGAGCGCCGGCGGCCAGAGCGACGACGCTGGAGGAGTCGAGCCCGCCGGAGAGGCAGGTGCCGACGGGCACATCGGCGCGGAGGCGGAGTCGGACGGCGTCGGTGAGCAGATCGCGGAAACGTTCGACGGCCTCGTTTTCGTTAAGGTGGGCATAATCAGCCTGTTCGATGCATGGGGAGGGGATGTCCCAGTAGCGCCAGAAGCGGGGGCGGTTGTTTTTTAAGAGCAGGCAATGGGCGGGCGGCAGTTGCTTGACGTAGGCGAAGAGGGTGTCGTCGGCGTCGTCCAGCAGGCCGCTGATGATGAAGCGGGCCAGGTAGGGCTGATGGAGGTCGAATTTTTCCGGAGGCAGAGCGGCCAGGACCGACTTGATCTCGGAAGCAAAGACGAGGCGCTGATCGTCGAGATAATAGTAAAAGGGTTTAATGCCCACGCGATCGCGGCTGCAAAAGAGGGTTTTTTCTTTGGCGTCCCACAGGGCAAAGGCCCACATGCCGTTGAAGAGCCGCACGCATTCGGTTCCCCAATGTTGATAGGCGGCGAGGATGACCTCGGTATCGCTGGTGCCGAGGAAGGTATAACCCTGGTAAATGAGCTGCTCTTTTAATTCGAGATAGTTATAGATTTCCCCGTTGTAGCAAATCCAGAGGCGTCCGTTGGGTGTGCTCATGGGCTGGCTGCCGGTTTCGGCCAGGTCGAGGATGGAGAGGCGGCGATGTCCGAAGGCGAGGGCGCCGTTGGTGTTGAGGGATTTGAGATCGCGACCGCGAGAGAGGGGCCGGCCCTGCTGATCGAAAAAGGCGTAACCGTGATCGTCCGGGCCGCGATGATGGAGCAGATTGGTCATCAGGGCGATCTGGTCGGGATCGACGCGGCGATTATTAAGGTTTAAGATTCCGGCGATGCCGCACATAAAAAAGGCTCCTGCCCCCTTTTTTCGGCGTATTGCCGGGGGCTGATATTTTTCGTTCCGGGGTTAATAACGGAGATAATCAAATCGGCGAATTGTTTTTGCTGGACGGGCAGGGCAAACCGGTTGATGAATTCGAGGTTGGGGTTTATTTTTATGCCGCCCTGGAAGTGCTGTTGGAGGAGTTCGGTGAGCCGGCGGGCGATGGCGTTAATATCATCGGGCGGGACGACAAAGCCGGTGCGTGCGCGGATGAGCAGGTCGCGGGCTTCGCCGGGGGGGATCAAGGCAAGGACAGGTTTGCCGGAGCCTAGATAAGCGTAGGTCTTGGCGGGGACGCACCAGTGATAATCGAGGTTTTTTATGCCGTAAAGGTTCAGGATCAAGAGGTCGGCCTCCTGGATAATATGTTGCGCCTGAGCGGGCGGCTGGGGTCCCAGCTGCTGCACCTGGCCGGCGAGGTGGAGCCGGCGGGCCCAGCGGTCGATCCGGGGTAATCTCTGGCCGACGAAAATTAACTTGATTTTGTCCCGCCAGGCAGGATTTTTGGTAATGATTTGGGCCAGGGCCTGCATCAGATAATGAGGCGACATCCAGTCCAGGCGCAGGTTTTCGCAGAAAGAGGCGCCGAGGAGCAGTCTTTTTATAAAATGGTAAGATCGGCGTGAAAGCCTGCGGCCCCAGGGTTGATCGACCAGGTCGAGGCCGCGGAGTTGGCCGGTATAGGCCATAATAAATGGACGATCCGGGGTGATGCCGGGGACGGTAATTTCCTTTTGCCAGAGTGGCGACGATGGTTCGCTGCTATCATGCCGGTGAGATACCGGTGGTAGGTTGCTTTGGCAAGAAGATGCCGGCGGAACGATGGAGGGATCGAAGCTGTGGCGGATGGTGACGATTTTGGAGGCGAAGTTGGGGTAGGCCTGGTCAAGGATATTTTTCTGGGCTTGGGTTTCGGTGATGATTTTGTCGGCGTAGGAGACACATACTTTTTCCCAATTTTTGGCCCGTCTTTTTTGGATGAAGCTGGGGTAGGGCCAGGGCATGCCGGTGAACCAGCAGTCGCGCAACTCGGCGACCAGGGGCAGATGGAATTCTTGAGCGAGCCGGCAGCCGACGGCGACAAAGCCGAAAGGCAGGCCGGTGGCGAAGATTAATTCGGATTGATACAGTTTAATGAGCCATTGGCCGACGCGATAGATAGCTTTGCTGCAGATGGGGTCCGGTCCGGGGGTGGGCAGGGGCTTGAACCGGGGCCAATCGGTCAAGTGGGCCGAGGGCATCCGATCGGGGACTCGGCCGTTTTCGGTAATGCGACAAACGATTAAGTTATCGGATGTTTCGATAAGTTCGGCCTGGTCGCCGACGGTGGCCACGATAACGCGTAAACTCTTATCTGATAAGGCTTTAACGAAATGGTCGGCCCGCAGGCCGGCGGCGGCGGCGGCGGGCAGGTAAAACCGGGTGAGGTATAAAACTGTAGGCGCAGATTGTGTCATGTTGTGAATGTCTTCGGTTTAAGGAGCAACATTGGTTAAATTAATCCCGGGGTGATTTGACAGGGCCGGGGTGAGGTGATTTGACAGGATAGATAGAACGCCATCGGCGCGCCCTTGCGGACTTGAGTCTGCCACCCGACGAGATTCTTCACTTCGCTCGCAATGACAGTCGGCGTTTAAGGCTGCCGCCCGTTGAGATTCTCAACGCACTCACAATGTAAGTTAGGGCATGAGATTGCCATTCGGAGGGGATATTTTGGTATTTAAGTTTGGTAAAATTCCGGTTTTAGTAGTCATCGCGGGGGGGTGAGTGGATTTCGACGTGGATGTCATGGTGGGCGGGGGGTCGGGCCCTGCCGGCGCGCCAGAGACGCCAGGCGAAACTGAGACAACCCAAGGCCAGCAGGAAAAACAAGGCGGCGACGAAGATGGCTAATATCAGGGGGTATATCAAAATCAGAATGCCCAGGGCGATCAATATCAGGGCTATCCAGGCCAGAATTTTAATGCCGTTGCGGGAGATGGAGGCAAAGGAGGAGGGGTGGATATTATTACCTCCACCCGGAGGTTGGGAGAAGAAGATTTGTCGGAAAAAATGTCGCATAACTAATTTTTTCCATCTCCAAGCCCTGCAGCTTGGGGCTGCCACCCGACGAGATTCTTCGCTGCTATCAGGATGACAGTTGGCGTTTAAGGCTGCCACCCGTGGTACATAAAAAGCTCCTGCCCCCTTTTACATGTTATAAGCACCGTCAGATAAATTTTGGGTGGTATGCCCACGTCAGGTTGGGCATACCACCTCAAAAAAGGTTTATGTAAAATAGAGGCGTCAACTATAGCGCCTCTGATTTATCAGTACATGCCGCCGCCGGGCATGCCGGCGTGGGCATGTTCTTTTTTCTCTTCGGGGATTTCGCTAACGACGGCGTCGGTGGTGAGCAGCAGGCCGGCGATGGAGGCGCCGTTCTGGAGGGCGGTTCTTTCGACCTTGGTGGGGACGATGACGCCGAATTCCATCATATCGCCGTATTTTTCCCGCATGATGTCATAGCCGAAGTTGAAGCTGGCATTGTCGAGGACTTTTTGGGCGACGATGGAGCCGTCCAGCCCGGCATTTACCGCCAGTTGTTTGATGGGAGAGGATAGGGCGCGTCTGATGATGTCGATGCCGACCTTTTCGTCGCCGGAGGCTTTGACTTTATCCAGGGCTTCGACGGCGCGGAGCATGTTGACGCCGCCGCCGGGGAGGATGCCCTCTTCGACGGCGGCCCGGCAGGCGTGCAGGGCGTCTTCAACGCGTGCTTTTTTCTCTTTCATCTCGGCTTCGGTGGCGGCGCCGACATTGATCTGGGCGACACCGCCGGCGAGTTTGGCCAGTCGTTCCTGGAGTTTTTCGATATCGTAATCGCTGGTGCTGATTTCGATTTCATTTTTGATCTGGTCGATGCGGCCCTTAATATCCTCGGTGGCGCCGGCGCCTTCGATAATGGTGGTGTTATCCTTGTCGATGGTGACCTTTTTGGCCTGGCCGAGGTCGCCGATGGTGATATTTTCGAGCTTGACACCGAGGTCCTCAAAGAGGGCCTGGCCGCCGGTCAAGAGGGCGATGTCCTGGAGCATGGCCTTGCGGCGGTCGCCGAAGCCGGGGGCTTTAACGGCGGCGCACTGGAAGGTTCCGCGGAGCTTGTTGACGACGAGGGTGGCCAGGGCCTCTCCTTCGACGTCTTCGGCGATGACGAGGAGGGGTCGGCCGGACTGGGCGATCTTTTCCAGGAGGGGGACGATGTCTTTGATAGAGGAAATTTTCTTTTCGTGGATGAGGATGTAAGGTTTTTCGAGCTGGCAGGTCATATCTTCGAGCTTGTTGACAAAGTGGGGGGAGAGGTAGCCCTTGTCGAACTGCATGCCTTCGACCAGTTCGACGGCGGTGTCGATGGATTTACCTTCTTCGATGGTGATAACGCCGTCTTTTCCGACCTTGTCCATGGCCTGGGCGATCATTTTACCGATTTCGAGGTCCTGATTGGCGGCGCAGGTGCCGACCTGGGTGATCTGCTTGCTGGATTCGACGGGGATGCTTTTTTCTTTGAGGTATTCGACGATGGCGTTGACGCCTTTTTCGATGCCGCGTTTTAGTTCGGCGGGGTTGGCCCCGGCGACGACGTTTTTGAGGCCCTCATCGAAGATGCTCTCGGCGAGGATGGTGGCGGTGGTGGTGCCGTCTCCGGCGGCGTTGGAGGTCTTGGAAGCGACTTCCTTGACCATCTGGGCGCCGATATTTTCCGAAGGATCTTCCAGTTCGATTTCCTTGGCGACGGTGACGCCGTCCTTGGTGACGGTGGGCGAGCCGAAGGATTTTTCCAGGACCACATTTCTGCCGGCCGGTCCCAGGGTGATTTTTACGGCCTGAGCTAATTGACGGACGCCCCGGCGAATGGACTGACGGGCGTCGTTGTCAAACATGATTTTCTTGGCAGCCATAGTATGTTGGTCTCCTTATTTTATATCAAGGGTTTAAGTTTTGTTAATTTATCCATGGCTTTCGCGGATGAACACGAATTTTTAGGTATCGCGGGGCGATATTGTTTTTTATAGATATCTCAGCTCCGTCCGGCGGCGTTCGAGGAGACAGGGATTCTGTCTAATGTTATTATTTTTGTTCGAGGACGGCGAGGATGTCGGATTCTTCCATGATGAGATATTCCTGGCCGTCGATTTTGATTTCGGTGCCGCCGTAGGAGGTAAACAGGACGAGGTCGTTGACTTTAACCTGGAATTTGGAGCGTGTTCCGTTATCCAACAGTTTTCCGTCGCCGAGGCTGACGACTTTTCCGCGTCGGGGTTTTTCCTTGGCGGAGTCGGGCAGGACGATGCCGCCTTTGGTCATGTTTTCGGCCTCGAGGCGCTTGATGAGTACTTTATCTGCCAGGGGTCTGATTTTCATTTTTTCATTGCTCCTTTCCAAAAGACTAATTTCCATTTATGTCGTAATATTTAAGGAAAAGCCGATCGACCTGTTCGGCCAAGAGGGTCAGGTCCACGGGTTTGTCCAGGACGGAAAAGGCGTTAAGGGCCAGGGCCTGGGCGAGGAGTTGTTGGGAGGGACGGGCGGCTAACAGGATACAGGGTAAGAGCTGATCGTGCTGGCGGATGATTTTGAGGACCTGCATGCCGGAGAGGTCATCGGGATGGGAGTCCAGGATAGCCAGGTGCATTTTGTTGTAGGTGACCAGACGGACCATATCGCTGACGGAATCGGCCACCAGGGCGTTGATACGTCGGGGCTGGAAGATTTGGGCGACGGCCTGGGGCCAGGCCCAGTCGGCATTGCTGATGAGCACATTTATATTTTTGGGTTGTGACAATCTATGTGGCATAATATCACCTTAATAAGCAGATATTGCAAAGCCCATGCCAAAAGGTGAATTTTAACGGCGAGGCGGGTTCACGCCGGTTAAGAGGCGAGGGATGATATTGTTATAATATCTTGTAAAATAATTATTTATGAAATAATAAGGCATTATGCAGAGGGTTTTGTTCAGGTGTTAATTCACAGCAAAAATCAAATAATTAAGTTAATTTGCCCCCTCAAAGAGGGGGGATTTCTGTCAAAATGTGTCGTAAGAGGTAATATCTCTGCCAAGCTGACAGACTCATGGCGGGCTGAGAGACCACCCTAGATGCCGACAATATGCCGGCGAGACGCCGGCGGTACGAATGGCGGGTTACGGGCAAAATGCAGGCTTGATGGAGGCCGGTGGAAGTCGGTAGAATATAAGATGGATAAGGATATGTAATTTAGAAATGGGCGGAGCTGAGATATGGCCAAGCGAAAATGGTATCGAATATCATTATCATTAGCGGCGAAGTGCCGGGTAGGATTTGCCCTGGCGGTGTTGCTGACGATCGGGGCGGCGCTTTTTGTGCCTTATCGCTGGATGGATCGTCTTCTGGAGCAGGGCAAGCAGGAGTTGGCCCAGGCGGAGGTACAGCATATGCTGGAGCGTCATTTTCGCCAGGCGAGTAATCCGGGCTTATCGGTGGAGAGGCCGCCCTTGATGCTGGGGGCGGGTCCGGACGAGTCGGTCAAGCCGGCGCGATGGAAAGAGCTGGAGGCACCGACAGGATCGGAGGGGATGGGGATTTCCGTGCCGGTGGCGGAGGAGCATGAGGGTGCGGAAATAAGCGTAGAGCAGGTGATTCAAGATCGGCCGGTGACGGTATGGATTCCCCTGCCGCCGGGATTGGGTTATGAGATACTAGCCGAGGAAGAATCTGCGGAGACGGAAACGACGGCAGAAGAAGGTATCGAGGCCGGTCAGAGCGGAGCCGGACAAAAACCCGGTGCGATCGAAGCAAGACAAGCACAGGAGGGCTCAGAGGCATCAGGAGGTTCGGTCCCGGAGAAGGCGTGGGACCGATTGCCGGGGGATGATTTTGTCAAGCGGGCGATTTTGAATTTTCTTCGGGATCCGCAAGAGCAGGTGATTTTCGAGCTGCGGGAGGCGGGCGTTTCAATATCGGGACCTGAGCTGAATAACAATCCGTCCGAGGCGGCGGTTGAGGAGGAATCTAATTTCGACGTGATCGAGATTCCAAGAGAAGATGCCGGCGAAAAGGGGCCTTTGGAGCAGTTGCTGGCGCAAGGGGCGCCAAGCCGATATTTACAGGCGGTTCGAGCGCAGAGCGGTTGTTTGAAGGGCAGTTGTCATGGAGGAGGGGCGGTGGAGAAAGATGAAACGGCGTTGGAGGCAGGCATTCTGCCGCGCTTTACCGAAGGGGAACTGGTGGGGGTGATTTCGGTGATTCTGCCGGCGGGCCAGACGGGCACGACCTTATTGTTCAATCGGATTTTTATCGTGCTGGCGGGATTGTTGGCCAGCATAATTGCGGTGGTGGCTTTTTATCTGATTACGCAGCGTTTTATCCTGCAGCCGGTGCGGTCTTTGCGGGAGGCGGCGGACCAGGTGATGGCGCCGACGGATGAACTAGAGGGGGAGCAGACGTTGAGCAGCGAAGCGGCTCTGCCGGAAGATCAGGAGCCGTGGCAGGAGGCGTTGGCCATTACCGGTGAGATACGCACGGGAGACGAATTCGAACACCTAGCGGAGGCGTTCGGTCAGATGCTGGGTCGTTTGAAGCTGGCGCATGATCGGCTGCGGGAGACGAACCGGGCGCTGGATCTGCAACTGGGCGAGCTGCAGGCGAAGAATATAGCCCTTTTTGAGTCGAATAAGCTTAAGAGCGAGTTTCTGGCGAACGTTTCGCACGAGCTGCGGACGCCTTTGAATGCCATTATCGGTTTTGCGGAGATTGTCATAGAACAAGCCGAGCAGCGATCTGATGCGAAGATTAAGCGTTACCTGGACAATATTCTCACTTCCGGGCGGGGGCTTTTATCGGTGATTAATGATCTGCTGGATTTGGCCAAGATCGAGGCGGGCAAGGTGGAAGTGCGCTGGGAGTTATGCTCGATCAAAGAGATTTGCGAGGCCTTGTTGAGTTTTACGCGGCCCTTAGCGGAAGAAAAGCAACTGAAGATCAGGCTGCGTATAGATAAGAAGCTGGATTTGATTGAGACCGACGGCGGCAAGCTGCAGCAGATTCTGTTTAATCTGCTGAGCAATGCGATCAAGTTTACGCCCAAAGGCGGACGCGTGGAGATCGGGGCGGCGTCGCTGGATGGGGAATACGTACGGATAACCGTTGCCGATACGGGGGTGGGAATCGCTGCCGATGAGCGGGATAAGATATTCGAGAAGTTTCGGCAGTTGGACGGCTCGATGACGCGGGAGCATTCAGGGACGGGTCTGGGGCTGGCGATTGTGAAGGAGCTTTTGGAGGTATTGGGCGGCACCATTGACTTAAGCAGCCGGCGGGGGGGAGGGAGTGTCTTCACGGTGACGCTGCCGAAGAAGAGGAATAACGTGGACGGATGAGTGAATGGATTAATGAATTTTAAGATATGGCCGGGCGATTTGATTTTCCGGGCGAAAAAGCTTTACAAAGGAAGGAGGTTTTGGAGCCTGTTTTTCCAATAACTTCTTGTTTTGCGTTGGGGGCTAATTTTACGTTTCAGGGAGGTTGAGGAGATATTTATGAGAAGAGGTTTGGTTCTTCGAGGGGTGATAATGGTTTTGGCGCTTTTAGGTATCCCGGCGGCGATGGGCGGATGCGGGGGGGGTCTGAACGGGGCCGGGATGCTGGAGGAGGCGAATGTTTTTGCAGGGGGGATAGTGGTGAGCGCCCATCCGATAGCGTCGGAGGTGGGGGCGGAAGTTTTGCGAAAGGGCGGTAACGCGGTGGATGCGGCGGTGGCGGTGGCTTATGCCCTGGCGGTGGTTTATCCGTCGGCGGGCAATATCGGAGGGGGCGGGTTTATGGTGATACGCAGGCCGGACGGGGAGGCGCGGGCGATCGACTTTCGGGAAAAGGCGCCCGGGGCGGCGTATCGGGACATGTATCTCGATCCCAATGGAGAGGTTATAGAAAGATTAGCGCGGGACGGGGCGTTGGCGGCAGGGGTGCCGGGGACGGTGGCGGGGACGCTGTATGCCCTGGAAAAGTACGGGACCATGAGCCGACAGGAATTGATACAGCCGGCGATTGAGTTGGCGGATTATGGTTGGATTCTGGATAAATCGATCAGCGACGAGAAATTTAAGGAATTTCCCTCAACCAGCGTCATTTTTAATAAGCCGGACGGGTCGAAATACGAGAAAGGGGAATTGTGGGTGCAAAAAGACCTGGCAAAGACCCTGAAGGTCATCGCCGAACAGGGGCGCGACGGGTTTTATAAGGGTAAGGTGGCGGATCTGATAGTAAAGACCATGGAGGATTATGACGGCATTATAACGCATGAGGATTTGGAAAATTACCGGCCGGTGGAACGGAAGCCGATTAGGGGCAGCTATCGGGGCTATGGGATAGTATCGATGGCGCCGCCGAGTTCCGGGGGTATTATCCTGACCGAGATATTGAACATTCTGGAGAGGTACGATATCAAGTCGCTGGGTTGGAATACGGCCGAGACGGTGCATTTGATGGTGGAGGCGGAACGGAGGGCGTACGCGGATCGAAATGAATATATAGCCGATCCTGATTTTATAGACGTGCCGGTGGAGACACTAACATCCAAGGAATTTGCGGATAGGAGGGCGGAGGGCATTGATTCGACACAGGCCACTCCCAGCGCGCAGGTGGGTTGCGGAGATATAACACAATGGCCCTATGAGAGTGAAGAGACGACGCATTTTTCCGTGGTGGATAGAGAAGGGACGGCAGCGGCGGTGACCTATACCCTCGAACGAGGTTACGGCAGCTATCTGGTGGTGGAAGGGGCGGGATTCTTATTGAATAACCAGATGGGCGACTTCAGCGCCAAGACGGGGGTGCCCAATTCGGCGGGTCTGGTCTATGGCGGGGCCAACGCCATCGAGGCCCACAAGCGGATGCTGAGTTCGATGACGCCGACGATCATAACCAAAGAGGGGCGGAATTTTATGGTGATCGGTTCGCCGGGCGGGCCGACGATCATTACAACGGTGCTGCAGTGCATTATGAACGTTATCGATCACGGCATGACGATTCAGGAGGCGGTGGGGGCGGGCCGTTTTCATCATCAATGGCTGCCGGATAAGATACAATATGAAGAGGGCGCTTTTTCGGAAGAAACGATAGCCCGGCTGGAAGAGATGGGGCATACTTTAGATACCCGGAATCTGGGTGATGCGCAGGGGATTATAATTGATTTTGAAACCGGTTTGTTAACAGGCGGTCCGGACCCGCGGGGCCGGGGGGCGGCCAGAGGCGTTAAATAAGGGCGATAAATATCGTTGCAGGTGCAAAAGGATTACTTTCAGGATGGTTATACATGGCAGCCATCTGCAGATCCTGCGGATTTGATTCCGCCACCCGGCGTTTAAGGTTTACTTTACGGTTGTTTGTAATAACTGGACTTTTGCAAAACTTTAGTGATAAGATGGTTTGAGGTGGGATAATGAAGAATGCCCAGGTGACATTATATCATAATCTTTCGGTGCTCTTAGATTCGGGGGTGCCGATCCTGCGGGCGTTGGAGACAGCGGGCAGAGGGGTGCGGGGCAGATGGCATCGGGCGTTTAGGGGGATGGTTGGTTATGTTTCCGGGGGCCGTAGTATGTCGGAGGCGATGGCGGCGTATCCGCGGGTATTTAAGCCGCTGGACGTGCGGGTGGTGGAGACGGGGGAGCTTTCGGGCAACCTGCCGCGTGCGCTGGAGCTTTTGTCGGAATGGTACGGTCTGACCCAACGGATGATGGGCCGGATTAGATCGGGCCTGATTTTACCGGCGGTTATCATTCATATTGCGGCTTTTTTGCTGCCCCTGATCTACCAATTACAAGCAGGAGGTTTTTTAGGAGATTTTGACTCCCGGGCATATTTATTTAGTGTAGTCCGGATTTTACTTATTTATTTTTGGGGGCCGATATTAGTGATAGGGGGCATTATTCGTCTGACCCCGGCCCAGGGCATTTTACGTAAGATACTGGACATGGTGGTGCTTGCGATACCGGGGCTGGGAGGAGGGATGCGTTATATAGCGATGAGCCGATACTGCCGGGCGTTTCACATGTTCGTCAAGGCGGGCGTCGATGGGGTGGAGAGCGCCCGCCGGGCCTGTGAGGTGACGGGCAACGCGGTGGTGGCGGGCTGGTTCCGAGGAGTCGCCGAAAGCGTCAAGGCCGGCAATAGCTTTTCCGAGGGTTTATCCCAGAGATTGCCGTTGATGTTTCGCGAGCAATGGGTGGTGGGGGAGGAGACGGGCCGGCTGGATGAGGTTACACGGCGGTTGGCGGATTCCACCCAGGAAATGGGAGAAAGGCGCTTAAGGGAATTCAGCATATGGTTTCCGCGGATTTTGTATTTTGCTATGGTATTGGTTTTGGCGGCTTTAGTCTTAAGCCTTTTTGTCGGTCATTATGAGAATTTGTTAAGAGGGATATAAAATTCTAGATCAGGGCTTTGGCGGCTATTAACAAAGATAGAAGCAGGATGGCGATAATAATCAAGCCGGTGCCGCTAAACCCTGTGGTTCTGATGCGCCATTTTTTCATGATAACGGCCTCCCATTCATAAAAAACCCTTCGTGGTGCTCGGCGTCTGTAAAACGTATGCAGGCGCCAATTTTATTCTCAGCTACCCCTTTTAAGGAGGTTGGCGGGCTTGTTTGGCCTAAGGGCAGGTTTGCCTTTTGGGGTTAAATTATTATTTGGTAAAGTTAAAAAACAAATTAATTATGCCGGTCAGCTATCTGATATTAATAGAACCGTTGTGGGTTTCAAGGTGGAGATTTCCCTGGCCGTCGCCGATGGTTCCGGTGAGTTTTCTTCCGCTAAAGCTGCCGGTGATCATGAGGGGCAGATCGGTGGTGATAGAGCCGTTATAGGTGGAGGCGGTGACGGCGGCGGAGAAGTTCAAGGGTGCTGTGAAATCGACGCTGCCGTTGTGGGTTATGATCGAGGCGTCACAGACGGGGGGGGCGGATTGGGAGTAGGCGGCTAATATTTTGCCGTTGTGGGTGAGAAGCTGCAGGTCGCCGGAAATTTCCCGGCCATTCAACGAACCGTTGTGCGTTTCCAGTTCGAGATTGCCGGTGCATTGGGCGAGGACCACGCCGCCGTTGTGGGTGACGCCGTCGATTTCACCGTTGATATTTTCGATTTTTAAGTTGCCGTTGTGGGTGGCGAGATCCAGGCTGGTCTTGACCGGCACGGTCACCTCGAGATCGACACAGACGGATTGGCGCCGATGCAGGTAGGGTTTTTTGATTTTGGCGTTGAGTTTGTCGCCGGAGGATTCCAGCGTTACCTGGGTTTTTTCGACGATTTTCCGGGCGTCTTCATCGTTAGGGGCCCGGCCGGTGATGGTGGCGGTGAGGGAACACTGCTCAGTTTCGGCGCCGCTGACGGCGATAGAGCCGTTGTGGGTTTGGGCGGTAAATTTCGAGCCGGGCGCCAGAGGCGCCGATAAGGGGACGGTGCGCTCATATTTGACCTGGGCCCCCCAAAAACCGCCGGCGTCGATATAAATGCAGCCGCCGGTCGTAAGAATAAATAAACCCAGCAGACCGACCGGCAATATCTTGGTTAAGAAGTTGATTCGCATTTTTATCTCCTTGATTTTATCCAGGAAAATCAGTGACAAAAGACCCTCTTTGAGCCGGGCTTTTGGCCCGGTTCCGATCTCATTCTATATCAACACCGTCGTATGAGACGCGGATATATTTCGGAAAGTTGGGAAAAAATTCGGATTTTTTACGAATTTGTGGATTTTTTCCCTCCTGGCCTGCGCGGTATAAAAATGATAATCTTGCTTTTGAGGGCGCCGCACGGTGTTATATATTCAAGGATAGACTTTCTAGCCGATTGACGGATTATTTGAAACCGAGGTGGCTGCCGAGGTATTTCTGGAGGGCGGTTTCGAGATCGACGTCGTTGATGTTGGCCAGGGTGGTGAGCCAGGCGAAGACGTCGGCGAATTCCTCCTGTTTGGCGGCCTGGTCGCCGCCGGCCAGGGCGGTGGCCAATTCGCCCACCTCCTCGATGAACCAGAGGAAGGTGGCGGGAGTGCCTCTCTGGCGGTCGCGTTTTTCGTATCTATCGCGGATGAGTCTCTGGAATTCTTTGATGGTCATGTATCGCTGCCCTCCGTTAGATGAGTATATGGGTGTATGATTATTAAGGGTATAAGCAAAAATGAGTACTTTATTAAGTTTCCGGGCAGGGGGAGACCTATCTTACATTTGTTGTTTCAGGTTTTGACTGACGGCAGGCGGAGACGTTGGGAGATTTCGGTTAGTTGCCGGTATAGTTCGTCGAGGACCTGGCTGATGAGTCGGACGTGTCCGATGACGGGCATGAAATTATTGTCGCCGGTCCAGCGGGGGACCAGGTGCAGGTGGACGTGTTCGGGCAGGCCCGCCCCGGCGCAGCGGTTGATATTGATGCCGAGGTTGAAGCCGTGAGGTTTGATGGCTTCGGTGAGGGCCTTCTGGGCGTCGCGGGCCAGGAGCATCATCTCCAGCAGGGATTTTTCATCCAGGTTGAGCAGGTCTCCGACGTGCCGGGCGGGGGCGAGGAGCAGATGGCCGGCGGTATAGGGGAAGCGGTTGAACACCACCAGGGAGCGCCGGGTGCGCCAGAGCACCAGATTAGTCTGGTCCTGGTCGGGGGTTCGCCAGTAATTACAGAAGAAACACTCGTCCGGTTTGTCGGGGTCCGACGGTTGTTCTTTTTGCGCGTGTTTCAGGCCCAGGGCTTTGAGGTATTCCATGCGCCAGGGGGCCCAGAGGTTTTTATTTTTCATGATGATTAGTATATGCGTTTATGGGTTTAGGAGTATATGATCTCCGTTTTGCCCTGGGTTAATTGTAAAAGAGCGGCCCGGGCGGTGTCGTTGATGAACTTTTCCATATTACCGAGGTAGGCGTTTTGCAGCCAATCGGAGAGCAGCTGATCGAGCTTTTTTTGTTGATTTTGCCGGCGCAATATTTCCTTGATTTGGGCCTGCGCCTCGGAGAAAGGGGTGATGAGGGGCTCTTCGCGGCTGATCAGCCGGGCGATAAAGTAGCGGTCTTGGCTTTCGATGACGCCGGTGCATTGACCGACTTCGATTTTATCCAAAGCGGCGATGATAGGTTGATATTGCTCCTGGAGGGAAGCGGGGTCGATGGGCCGCCACAGTCCGTCAAAATTTTTTCGGAAACCATGAGAGTATTCCTTCACCACTTCGGCGAAAGCGGCGCCGTTTTGGATTTTTTGGGCGGCCTGTTGGGCGGCTTGCGCGGCCCGGGTGCGGGCCTGGGCCCACTGCTGTTCGGTGGGCGATGACGTTCCGTCGGCGGGTAAATATTTCTGGGCCTGGACGTCGATCAGTTGAAACTGGACCTTGGGATCTTGGTAATAATTTTCTTTCAGGTGAGTGCGGTAGTAATGGATCAATTGGCGGCGGGTGATTTTTTCCGCCGACAAATTGGTTTGCTCGTAATAGCTGGTTACGAGGGTGCGTTTGAGTTTTTCCAGTTCATCTTCGAGGCTGGTGCCGGCCTGGGTCAGTTCGGCCTGAGCGCGGGCGGGGCTGCCGTCGAACTGCGCCAGGAATATTTTGCGTTTGTCGGCCATTTCCGCCTCAAGCGCGGCATCGAAATTTTGGTTTTTCTCGAGTTCCCGCAGGGCGTGTTGATAAAACAGGAGGTTGCGGAGTTGGGCGGCGGCTGATTCGGTAATGGCCCTTTGAACCTGCTCGAGGAACTGCTGGGGAGGCATCTCGGCGATCCATTGGCCAAACAACTCGCGCAGGGGGGCGATGACTTCGGTGGAGGTAATCGCGTCATCGTTTACGCGTAAGACCGTTCCGGTGAGGTTTATCACGAGGGCAGGAGTGGTTTGGTCGGCGGCGATTTGGGAGGCCGGGGGTTGGTCCTGTATCACAAACTCTGGAGTGGGGTTAGGACCGCCTATAGAAAGAGCCGGCATCAGCGGCAAACAAAAAATCAGCCCCCTTAATATTACTTTTCGGGTCCGCAAGGCGCAGTTCCTTTCCAAATAGGGAAATTCAGTATATCGTAAGTGCCGGGACGAGGCAATATCATGTTTATCGCCTAAAAAAAGGGTATTTATGTGATGATTTTATCTTAAGTTCCTTCTTTATATGGGGGCAAATTTGAGGGGGAGCGGCGGAGGATTTTTCTCAATAAGGCCAGGATGGTGGCGGCCGATTCAAAGTAGTTTTTTTCCAGGCGCAGATGAATGGTATGGTCGTCGGGCATGGAGATCCGGCCGGGCCGGTCGGCGAATAATGATGCGCCCGGCGGCATTTTGTTCATAGAGAAGACAAGGTCGGGGGGTTTCCGGACGATACTGCGGATGGACCATTTATCGGCGAGCATACGTATTTCCGCTAGCTGGAGCAGATAATCGACCGCCTGAGGAGGCTTTCCAAAAAAGTCTTTGAGGTCATTTTCCAGTTGCTCCAGGTCGGCGGCGCTGCTGCAGGTGGCCAGTCGGCGATAGACGTCCATGCGTTGTCTTTCGGAGCCGATATAATCAGCGGGGATATGGCAGTCGAGGTTCAAGTCGAGGTGGCAGGCAGGTTTAAGCGGTTCGGGCTCATCCTTGAGACGGCGGACGGCGGCGGCGAGCAATTGACAATAAAACTCATAGCCCACGGCATCGATATGACCGCTTTGTTCAACACCCAGGATATTGCCGGCGCCGCGGATTTCCAGGTCCCTGAGGGCTATGCGAAAGCCCGATCCCAGTTGAGAGTATTCCTCGATGGCTTTTAGTCTTTTGGCGGCGGTGGGATTGATGGTGCGGTTGGTCGGCAGGAGCATATAGGCGAAGGCGCGGTTTTTGTGCCGTCCGACGCGGCCGCGGAGTTGGTGCAGTTCGGCCAGGCCGAAGCGGTCGGCGTCGTTGATGAAAATAGTGTTGGCGTTGGGAATATCGAGGCCCGATTCGATAATGGTGGTGCAGACGAGGATGTCGGCCTCGTGCAGCACAAAGGCGAGCATCCGCTCTTCCAGTTGGTGTTTGGGCATCTGGCCGTGGGCGACGATAGTACGAGCTTCGGGTACGAGTTTTCGAATCGAATCGGCGACTCGATTGATGCTCTGGACGCGATTGTGGACGAAATATATCTGGCCGTCACGGTTCAGCTCGCGGAGGATCGCCTCGCGGATGCGGTGTTGATCATGAGAGCATACTTCGGTCACGATACTGCGGCGGTCCAGAGGCGGGGTGGTCAGGGAGGAGATGTCCCGAATACCCAAAAGGGCCATGTGCAGGGTCCGCGGGATAGGAGTGGCGGTCATGGTGAGGATATCTACGGTTTTGCGGATGGTTTTGAGTTTTTCCTTGTGTTCGACGCCGAAGCGCTGCTCTTCGTCGATGATGATCAGGCCCAAGTCTTTGAAACGGAGGTCGCCGCTGAGGATTCGATGGGTACCGATGAGGATGTCAATCTGGCCTTGTTGGAGGCGTTTAATGAGGTTTTGGGCCTGTTTGGGCGTTTGGAAACGGCTGAGCACCTCGACGACGACGGGAAAATCGGCCAACCGCTCGGTGAAGGTACGGTAATGCTGACCGGCCAGGACGGTAGTGGGTACCAGGACGGCGGTTTGCTTGCTGGACGCGGCGACCTTGAAGGCGGCGCGGATGGCGAGTTCGGTTTTGCCGTAGCCGACGTCCCCGCATAGCAGCCGATCCATGGGGCTGGGCCGTTGCATGTCTTTTTTGATGTCCTGGTTGGTGGTGATCTGGTCTTCGGTATCCTGGTAGGGAAATGATTCTTCCAGTTCGCGCTGCCAGGCGGTGTCGAGGGGATAGGCGATGCCCGGGGCCATCTGGCGGTAGGCCTGCAGTTCGACCAGTTCGCCGGCCAAATCACGGACGGCGTGGGCGACTTTTTGTTTTTGTTTTTCCCAGGTGCGGGTTCCGATTTTGGCCAGTTTGACGCGTCCGGTGCGGCAGCCGACGTATTTATGGACCAGATATATTTTGTCGGCGGGGACGTGGACGACGGCCCGGTCGGCATACTGCAGGGCGAGGTATTCTTCCCGGCGGCCGTTCTTGATGAGGATTTTCATGCCCTGGAATCGACCGATACCGTAATTGACGTGAACGACCAGGTCGTTTTTGTCCAGGTCGGTGAAGGATTCGATGGCTTGAATATTTTTAACCCGGCGGATACGGCGCTGGGGCTGAAACTGGCCGAAAACTTCGTGATGACTTAATAGTATAAGGCGACTCTCGGGCAGGGCGAAGCCGCGATGAACCAAGCCGATGGGCAAGTGTAGATTTTTATGGTTGTGAGGGGGCGGCGATTCGTCGGATATGGTTTTATGGTCCGACGCGGCGGGATTTTGCCCTGATTGGATAATTTCGGTGACCCGCTGTTTTTGAGCGGCGTTTTCGCAGAAGAAAAACACCTGGTTATCCCGGGCGGCTTCGATGAGGCCGGGGCGGTCAGGGTCGGGGGTCAAAGCGTCGGCGGCGAGTTTTTCAAACCGCTGGACGGATTGTGCCGCCAGATTTAAGGTCTCGGCGCAAATGTGAGTGGGGAAACGATTGGCATATAGGATGTCAAAGGCGGCCGTATCGCCGAGCACCGATTCGACGGAAAAGATATTTTCAGGCTGGTCCAGGCGCTGGAGGAAGATGCGGCCCAGTTCGGCGATTTCGGCGGATTCTTCCATGATTACCAGGGTGTTTGCCGGCAAGTATTTCAGGAAATTTGCGGCGTTCAGGGCGGGGCCCGGCCCCGGGGCGCTAATGTTTTTACAGCCGACAATGGTGATGGTTTTTATGGGGCGGGTGGAACGCTGGGTGTCGAGGTCAAAAAAGCGGAGCGATTCAATTTGGTCGCCGAAGAACTCGACGCGAAGGGGCTGATCCTGGCCGGGGGCGAAGATATCGATTATGCCGCCGCGGCAGGCGAACTCACCCACAACTTCGACCTGGTGAACGCGGTTGAAGTTTTGATCGACAAGCCAGCGGGAGAGGCCTTCAACCGCGCCGGTGGGAGTTTGTGTTTCGGGTGGGGCAAGATTTTGAGGTTGATCAACCGTCAGGTCCTGGTGGACAGCCAATTCCAGCGACTGTTTTTGCAGAAATTGCTCACTGGGCACGGGCTGCATGAGAGCGGCAATAGGAGCGGTGATGATGGGGTTGGTCAGGAGCTTGCTCTTTAATAGTTGGCAGAGCCGCAGCCTTTCGCAGGCGATTTCGGAGGTGGGATCGGGTTCGGTTTCGTGGGTTTCGGCGGCGGGCAAGAGCGATATGCCTCTTCCGGCGAAGGTTTCCAGATCGTCCTGAGCCTGATCGGCTTGCGAGACGTGAGCGGTAACGTATAAAACCGGACGCGCTAAATAGTGGTTAAGCAAAGCGGTTATCAATCGGGGCAATGAACCCCAACAGCCGGGGGCTTCGCAATGAACAGGTTGCCGGCGGGAAACGACAGCAGATGAGGCATCTTCGGCATCATCGGCGAATAACGCGATCAGCCGGGAGAAAGGAGAGGCGGCTTTGGAGTTTTGGGATTGATCCGGAGCGCTCGCCAGCAGTTTATATAGTTGAGACAACAGGTCAGCCATATATAATCCAAACCCCCGACAGAAAACCGGGGGCTAAATATGCATGCCTTTGCCGGACAAAGGCCGGGGCTTCGGCTATTCTTTTTCGGCGATCTGGTAGAATTCATCGAGGGTGGTCAGGCCGTTACGAAGTTTACGGAGGCCGTCTTCCCGGATGGTCTGGAAGATCCAATCGCCGGCGGCGATGCGCAATTGATGGATGGTGGGCCGATTGGCGATGGCGTCGCGAATCTGGTCGTTGACAGCGAGTAATTCGAAGACGGCCAGGCGGCCCCGATAGCCGATGTCCAGGCACTCGTCGCAACCTACAGCGGAATATAAAAAATGGCCGGCAAGATCCTCCAGTCCCATACGGGAGAGTTTTTTAATCGCCGGTCGATATTTCATTTTACAGTGGGGGCAGAGTCTTCGGAGCAGGCGCTGGGAGAGGACCGAAGTAAGAGCCGATCCGAGCAGGAAGGGCTCCACTCCCAGATCGAGCAGGCGGAAGATACAACCGATGGAATCTCGGGCATGCACGGTGGTGAGCACTACATGGCCGGTCATGGCCGAGCGGATGGCCATCTGGGCGGTGTCGGAATCTCTAATCTCCCCGACCAGGATGACGTCGGGGTCCTGACGCAGCAGGGAGGCTAAAGCGGAGGCGAAAGTGACATTGAATTTGGGATTTACCTGAATTTGGGTGATCTCCGGTAATTTATACTCGACGGGGTCCTCCACCGTAACGATATTCTTATTGAGGGCATTCATTTCCTGGACGATGGCGTAGATAGTGGTGGTTTTTCCACTGCCGGTAGGCCCGCAGACGACAATCATACTGGATTCTTTAAAGGCCTTTTGCCGCACCTGATCGAGGATGTAGGGGTCCATGCCGAGACTGGAAAGTCCCTGGGGGGCAAGATTTTTATCCAGGATACGAACGACCAGTTTGTCGCCGAGGGTGCTGGGGGCGAAGGAGATGCGGAGATCGACGCGGCGGTCGGGCAGCTGCACGGCAAAGCTGCCGTCCTGCATGATATTCCTCTTATTGATGTCCAGGTTGCACATCAGCTTGACGATGGAATATACCGAACGAGCGATCAGGGGTTCTAAGGTTCCCAGACGATGCAGACAGCCGTCAATACGGTAACGAACCACAAGTTGATCTTCTTTGGGTTCGACATGGATGTCGGTGGCGGTAAACTGGAAGGCCTTTAAGATCAACTGCTTTAACCTGAGCATCGCCTGGGAGATTTCAGAGGCGTCCTTACCGACGGGATGAGCAGGTCGGCCCTCAGCATTGAGGGGGATGAGATGGTTGATGGTAAGAGGGCCTTGGGTGCTTCTGGGCATCCTGGGGATGGAGATGTCCGATTCCACTAATTTCATTTCCGAGTCATCGGAGGCCGGAGCGGCTTGACGGAATTTGCCGGCGGTACCAGCAACTAGAGGGATTGATTCAGGGATTTTCGATGGATGAGCGAGAGGGATAGTCGGGGATTTGGGGGCGCCGCGAGAGGGGCGTTTTTTAGCTTTCTTTGATTCGGCAGCATCTATTGGGGGCGCCGACTTGACCAGGGTAGGCAGTTTGGGGGCGTTTTGATCAATGTGGGCGGGATCGGACCAGAAACGGATCGTAGCCGAGCCGATGCCGATTTCATCGCCGTCATTTAAGGGTTTAGGGCCGTTGATGAAATCCTGATCGAGCAGGGTGCCGTTTCTGCTTTTGAGGTCCCGAAGGATATATCCTTGATCGCTGTGGCGGATTTCACAATGGCGGCGTGAGGCCTGCCGGTCATCTATGATAATCTGGTTATCCTCCGTACGACCAATAGTTATACGTTCCATGTCGATAATAATGCGGCGGGCACGTTGATCGTCGTAAATATCAAAAACCGGCATATGAGCCTCATCCGTACTTTGAAGTAACAACAGTATGTAAAATGCTCCGCCAAGCCATGATGCGCATTCTCCGGCACCAATAATATGTTGGCAAAAAAGGGTGAATTTGTCAATAGGAGCCTTCCGTGCCGGAGCAGGGGATGTTTTAGTTAGGTTCGTAAGGGCGGTGCGGGGGTAAAATAGTAATAATCTCTTGTTAATAAATGCTTTATGTACTCTGACAACAATCCTCAGAGACAATTGGTCCTTCCCTTGGTACAGGATTGATAATATTTTGTTTGACTTTTTGATGCGTATTTGTGCCAATTGGCCATGGATAATTATAAAGGTAAGCAACATTCAACAACATAAGGAGTGTAAAAAATGAGAAAGAAGATGGTCTTTTGGGCAACGACGGTGCTGGGTTTTGGGTTGATTTTACCGGTAGCGGCGTACCCGTCGGATGAATTTGATAACGTCAAACTGACGTGCACGTCTTTTGCGGCGGGACGGCTGGCCACGGTCGATGGTTCGGCCTTGAGCGGGCACACCTGCGACGGCAACTGTGATTTTACCATTAGAGTAGTACCCCGGATGACTCACCAACCGGGAGAGAAGGTGCGGATCAATTACGCGGGGCTGCCGGGCGGGTTTAACCATGTGGTGCAGGGTGAGACCGAGATTCCACAGGTGCCGGTGACCTACCAGTATTTTCATCTGGAGTGCCCCATCGGCAATGAATACCAGGTGTTTTTCGGCGAAAATACCTGCGGGACCCGCAGAGAATTTGCGGTTTTGTCGCGGGAGGAGGCGAAGCTGGATTATACCCAGGTGGCGGCTCAGGGCCTGCAGCGGGGCAGGACCGCGCGCCAGGCGATCGAGGCAGCCGGGGCGCTGATTGAGAAATATGGCATGAAGGGGCTGGGGGGTTCCGGGGAGAGTTTTCTGGTGAGCGATCCCCGGGAGGCATGGTGTTTTGAGATAGTAGGCCAGTCGAACCAGTGGGTGGCCCAAAGGATACCGGACGACCATGTCTGCCCACACGCCAACCGGATGCGGATTCAAGAAGTCGATCTGAGCGATAAGGAAAATTTCATCTCGTCGCCCGACCTGATTCAGCACGCCATTGAAAAGGGGATGTATAATCCGCAAAAAGACGGTCCCTTTAATTTTGCCCGGGTCTATAGCGGCAATCAGTCCCGCGGCAACCGGATTCGTGAATGGCGGATGTTCAGCTTGTTATGTCCTTCTAAAAAGTGGGACCCGGAGGCCGAATCGTTTCCCTTTTCCGCCAAACCTGATTTTAAGATTTCCGCGCGGTGGTGGATCGAAAGCGTCTGGCGCGATCATCTGGACGACACCGAGTATGATCCCACCAAAGGTATTTCCGGAGGTCCATTCGAAAGTCCCGCCTTTGCTCGTTTGGTGGGAATGAGTTCCGAACGGACCATATGCACGCCCGGTTCGGGTTACACGTGGGTCTCGCAGGCCCGTTCATGGCTGCCCGATCCGGTGGGCGGGGTGGTCTGGTTCGGGCTGGACTGTCCGCGTTCGACCTGTTATGTGCCCTTTTACGTGGGCATTTCCCAGACGCCGGAATCCTGGCAAAAAGGCGACTTCACTCAATTCAATCCCGAATCGCCCCGCTGGTATTTCCAGGTGATCGATACCTTCTCCTGGCTTAAATATAACCAGATGCATCAGGACGTCAGAAAGGTCTTCGATGCCCTGGAGGAGGAATTCTTTGACGAACAGGCCGATGTCGATAAGATTGCCGCCGCTCTGCATGAGGAAAATCCCGAATTGGCCCGCGACTTTTTGACCCAGTATTGCAACGGCCGTGCGGCTAAGGCGGAAAAGGCGGCCAAAGAATTATTCTATCAACTACTCACCAAATACGCCGAAGGCGGCCCCCGCGCCCAAATCAGCCCCGCCTGGTCGGAAATAATTAGAAAAAAATAAAGACCGCGCGGAACACAGCCCCATCCTGCGAACGATATATTGACATCGACGAACCGTAATATTATTCTACGTCATGTAAAAAAGATTTCTTCGTAAGGATCACAACATGGTTCTATGTATAATGAAGGTAAGACTATGTTTAAGAGTATAAGCATAAATAATTTCCGGGCTATCACAAACCTGGCGATAGATAATTTTGGTCAGGTTAATTTATTAGTAGGAAGTAATAACTGTGGTAAAACCAACGTTTTAGAGGCGTTGTTTTTATTAATTGGTGCAACAAATCCCCAATTACCTCTAACGATTAATGGTTTAAGAGGGCTGTCCTTTATCCATCGAGAGATGTGGCCAACGTTTTTTAGAAATATGGATATGTCGTTACGGATTGAAATCACTGGTAAAATTCACGGTACGGATGCAGAGCATATGCTTGTGGTTCAGCCAAAGTTTGAAAAACAAATTGAATCTGAACCTATAGAAGTTGGTTCAGATATTCAATCTTTAAAAATCGAAAATAGCGAAACTCTGCAGGCAATTCCTCCAAACGGCCTTAAATTAGCATATTCGAATTCGGAGTTTCCTGAAAGAAATAATGTATCGGAAATATTCGAAAAAGATAATAAGGTTGTCACTCAAGGTATAAAAGATACTCCATTTCAGGGCATCTTTATTAGTCCGACACAGGCATTTGATTGGAAGGCCAGATTTGCTCCGGCACAAAGAAAAAAACTTGTTATGGAAGTAGTCTCATTGTTGCAGGAAATTGATCCAAAAATTGCTGACTTAAGATTAAATGAGATTGGATTGCTGGAAGCTGACAATGGGTTGTCTCGCCTATTGCCAGTGAATCTAATGGGTGGAGGTATAGCAAAATATTTAACTGTCTCTTTAGCAATGCTTGAATTTCAGAACGGAATGGTTTTTATAGACGAGTTTGAAAACGGTCTGCACCATTCGGCTCAAAAGATTCTTTGGAAAGCGGTCTTTTCCTGGGCGCAAAAGCTAAATGTGCAGGTTTTTGCGACGACTCATTCTCTCGAATGTATAAGAGCCTTTAGCAACTCTATCAGTTCTTCTTTATTTGAGGCTGAAGCCAAGCTTTATCGCATTGAAAGAAAAGAGGAAAAATTTAGAGCGGTGGAACTTACCAAGGAGGTTCTTGCCGAATCACTCGCCAGTAAATGGGAGATTAGATAATGGAGGGGAATCTCGATCCACTATTACAGCCGATTGAATTTAACAAGATTTTAGCTGTCGAAGGACAGGACGAGGAAAATTTCTTTGGTGCCCTTTTTAGGCACATAGGAATATTAAATATAGACATTCGTCAAGTGGGCGGGAAAAATCAATTTCCTCGTAAATTGCCCGTATTGAAAGTATCTACCGGCTTTAATAATGTTACTCATCTGGCTGTCGTTCGTGATAGAAACAGCGATAACGCCTTTCAGAGTATCGTGAATATATTAAAAAGAATGGATTTAACGCCTCCTGACGAACATGGAGGATTCTCAAGTGGTAAACCAAAGGTGGGAGTTTTTATCATGCCCGGAGAAACCATTGGCGGGACGATGTTGGAGGATCTTTGCCTGAGGACGGTTAGAGAAGATGATCCCGCGATGAAATGTGTTAGAGAGTTTACCTCCTGCATATCCGAGTTAGAAAATCCCCCTAAAAACATATCAAAGGCTAAAGTCCAAACATTTCTAGCAGCTCAACCGGAGATTGTAAATTCAGTTGGTTTAGGGGCCGAGAAAAATTACTGGGATTTTGAATCTTCTGTTCTAGATGAATTAAAGCAATTCTTGGGAAACTTGCGTTAAGTATCTTTTTGGCAAGCAGTTAACTTGCTTGATGGTCAGCGTTTCTACATTTTTTGCCAATTGGACAGCCTGGGTGATATCGGTCGGGGCGGCCGAGCGGATGCAGTTGTAGCTTTGGCGGCAGGTTTCCTGTTTGTTGCAGGGGCAGCAGGTAACATTTGCCTGGATGACGACCACCGGCTGTTCAGGGCGGATGCGGTAGGCCGGGTCCACCCCTCCGAAGATGGCGACGGTTGGAGTCTTCAGGGCGGCGGCGATGTGAAGTACGGCTGAATCCATGGTCACCACCACGCCGGCCGCCGCCAATAATCCGAAGAGCTCCGTCAGTTGCAGTTTTCCCCGGGTGTCAACATTACAGGGAATTTCCGGTGCGGGATCGTTACCCACCAATACCAGTTTTTGTGGTAGATTGTTGTCGGCCAGGTGATCTTTCAGCAGGGCCGCCTGTTCGACAGGCCAGGTTCGGGAAGGGTGGCCGCCTTCCGGGGCAAAAACCACCGCGTCTCTTAGATGTTCAAACGGCCTAGTCCAGCCGTCGGGGACCGCCAGGGCCGGCGGCGGGAAAGGCGGATCGACCGCCAGCAGTCGGCCGAACTCATCGGTACGATGCTCGCAGGGGGATGAGTGTCTGGTCAGATCGTCCAGATCGACGACCTGGTCATCATCTGGTGCGTCGATAGTGCAGTTATACCAGGCAAAGTCGGGCCGCAGGGCGGAAAATGCATCGAGCCAGTCCGGCTGAGTGATGACATTTATCGCATAATCCTGGTAGTGTAGCCGATCCAGCACCGGCAGCAGGCATATAACATTTCCCAAACCATGACACCGCCGCACCCACAGACACTGATCTGAATCTTCGATTAATAATCCTGCCCGACCGCCGGTTGTTTTTGGGGGGCTGATCACCGCATAATCATCCTTAAAGGCCTATTTACCAAATAAAACTACCTTAACTAATCAAATCGGCTATTTTCGGCATCAGAGTACAAGACCGGCATGGTTTTATGTTTTTATAGATTCTTAGGACCGATAATCCGGGATAATTTATGCATTTCGAAGGGGGTTTCCGACCTTTAGAAATGCGAATTAGCGCTTTCGGAGGCTGGCGGCAATGGGAGATAAAGATCAACAGGGATCGCCTAAAAAGACGGTTTTGATTATAAAGCACGGTTTTTCAGAGACTTGCGATCATAAAATCTCGCCTATCGTAAGTTATGGGGATGTTTTTCGGTGTACCTGTCTGCTGGAGATCTTCAAGGATCGCCACGTCAGCTGGATAACGGCCATTGCAGCAAAAGAGTTACTGGCAGGAAATCACCTTATTGACAGGTTAATCCTTGCTGACAGCCCGGAGGATTTGGGGTACGGGCAGCTATTCGAGCACTACGATACGATCATAAACCTGGAAAAACAAAGGGATTGGTGTGAATTTGCCTCCGCTCTTTCGGCCAAGAAGTATTACGGTTTCAGGGATTGGGCCGGGATCGGCGCCGATGCTTTTTACTCTGATTCCGCCGCCGCTTTGGGCGATGCCTTACAGCGTAACGGTTATCGTGCCTTTCAGGAGACGCTTTTTCGGACGGTGGGGCAGGAATGGGCCGGCCAGCGGTATGTGCTTGGTTATCAGCCATTTGTGACGGAAATATATGATGTCGGCCTGAATTATCACGTCGGACCCAAGTGGCCCACCAAGGCCTGGCCGATAGGGCACTGGCGGGAGCTTCATCGTCGATTGACGGATAGGAACTATGCGATTTGTTGGCAGCAATCGCTCAACAGCATCCGCCAATATGTGGAGTGGATCGCCTCCTGCCGACTCATCGTCACCACCGATTCGCTGGGGCTGCACCTGGGATTGGCCCTGAACAAGAAGATGGTGGCCCTGTTCGGGGCGACGGCCTCCGAACAGATATATATGTACGGCCACGGGATAAAACTCACGCCGCCCTGTGATCGGCCGTGCCTGCCCTGTTTTCAGGCCCGCTGCGATTATGAACAAAGCTGCATGGAGTATATCTCGGTGGATACGGTGGTTGAGATGGTGGAATTGCTCAGGGGCGCTCCGCGGGCGCCGGAGGGGGCGGACCTACAAATCCGGCCGAGCAAACAGAGGAGGCCGGAATTGATTTCAACGGTGTAGTCTAGTGTCGCATTACAATAACACCACGGACCAACTAGCGCTGTTGCCGGAAGTCGCAATAACCGACGACTGTAATTATATTGCGGCCTTTATCACCATGGCCTGTCCCTATCACTGTGATTACTGCATCAATGCTTTTGAGTCCGACCAACACCGAAACTGGCCTATGATGCCGGGGGCCGACTGGATAAGGGGCCTGAGTCGGTTGACCAATCTGGACCGCCCTGATGGGTTAGTGCCGGTGACCCTGCAGGGCGGCGAACCCAGCGTGCATCCGGATTTTTATGAAATTATTAATGGGTTACCGAAGCAAATTCGAATCGATATTCTGACCAATCTTTGTTTTGACGTGGGGGAGATGATCAGGCGGGTAGATCCGCATCGGCTGCGACGGGAGGCGCCGTACGCCTCCATCCGGGTTAGTTATCATCCGGATCAGGTCGATTTGGAGGAGCTGTTAGCCAAGACGCATCGTCTGCTGGAGGCGGATTTTCACGTGGGGATCTGGGCGGTGGGGCACCCTGATTGGGCCGACCATATCGGGGCGGTTCAGGAACGGGCGCGGCGGGAGGGGATTGATTTTCGGATAAAGGAATTTCTAGGGACGGCACACGGCAAACTCTATGGTACTTACAAGTACCCTGACGCCTGTTCGCTGCAGACCACGCGGCAGGTGCTTTGCCGAACAACCGAGCTGATCCTTGGTCCCGACGGCAGCGTCTATCGCTGCCATCATGATCTATATGAGCAGTTTGAGCCGGTGGGTCATATACTTGATCCGGATTTTCGCATGAAGGGGGAGTTTTTGCCCTGCGATTGTTACGGCCACTGCAATCCCTGTGACATTAAGATAAAGACCAATCGCCTGCAGCAGTTCGGGCATACGTCGG
>LJUC01000163.1 GCA_001303695.1 Phycisphaerae bacterium SM23_30 | reverse complement strand
AACCTGATCCGGGAATTGCAAATGCAAACCGCCCGGCCGTCCCGACACACCACCGCCAAACGGGCGTCGCTGTGGATTTTTGAAAAAGTAGATACGATTCGCAAGACCGTCATCCAGAGAGCGGGTCGATTGACACGACCTCAAAACTCCTTGACGCTGACGATCAGTGCCAATCAATGGACTGAAAAACAGTTTATGAGAATATTTAACGCCATAACAAACCGCTCAGTTGCATAAATTTATGCAACGTTAGGGTGAACATAGTAGATCTAGCCCTATTTGTAAATTACTGGCTCGAAACGGACTGTAACATCCCTAACGGTTGGTGCTCCAACACCGACGCCAATCATAATACCGTGGTTAACCTGTACGACTATGTTATCTTATTCAAGGATTGGCCTGGAGACACAGATAAATAACTATGCAACTTTCTTTGCCCTGCGAGCCGATATATCCTGTCACGAAGTGAGAGGCCCTTTGTATGCTCCACCGACATAATACCTATCGAATATCAGCATGCCACCTTGAAAAAAGCCAAGGATGATCGTGCTTCAACGAACACTTAGAGGCTTGCTCCAGCTTCAGGGCAAAAATAAAGCCCATTGACTATTAGTCAACGGGCTTTCATGTTGTGGTAATACCACAACGCCTCTTTTAGAGGCAAAGGCATGAAACCAACATAATATACAACAAAATTTTTAATGGATTAAAAAATGCTACAATCTTTCGAATAAATTTTCCTTTTGCGAATTTTTATTGCTTCGAGAAGTCATCCCCAGAGCTCCCGCATTTTGGGCCGACCTGCTCTGGCATTAGCCGAAGTGCCTCCTGAAGAGGGGAGAATACTTCAAGCGGCCATTAAAATCTTGGTTCTGTATTAGTTAGATTCCGACGAATCCGTGCCAATGGCGGGAAAATTCTACATAATCAAATAAATTGACATTGCCGCTGAAGTTGAAGTCGGCCCTGCCGCACCAATTTGGATAGGCGCAACCCGTATTTAACCATTGTAGAGAAAATTTATATAAGTCTAAAATATCAACATCAAGATCATCGTCAAAGTCGCTCTTTATAATAGCAGCTCTAAGAGCATGAAGCGATTCCCCCGCATAATAATGCTTGGAGGGATCTTCTGTGATCTGCCATATATGGGGATATACTTTACCGGAGGGATCATCATCAACCGCGATAGGCATCGCATCGCGGGCGGCAATAATAGCATCATCATACTCGTGGGTGTATTCTCTTCCAGCAGCCGCAACCAAACCCAGGACGGGGAAAACTGTGTCCTCGGTATATCCACGGCTAACCGGGTTATCCTTTTTGGCGTGGTCAAAGCGCCAATAAAAACTACCGGCATAAGCATCGCCTTCTGGAACCTGATGGCTCAGCAGTAAATCAGGCAGATCAGCCAAAGTGACACCATTCCAATAGGGATATTTTGCCGGCTGACTTCCTACCCATATAAACGGATCTAACGGTCCTGTCTTGGCCAACGCCCAGGTGGCGACACCTAAACTCAAAACGGGGTAAAGGCCAAAATTCTCGCCTGGGTAGTCATCAGCTACTTCACTGAGATAATCAATAAGGGCCCAGCGCCAAAGAGCCTTATCGGTTGCATCGACATAATAAGCCGCAACGACGTGATGGGCCATGTAAAACACGGCGTTGCAAGGTTTATATGCGCTAAAACCGTCGATGTAGGCTGCGGTGCCGCCTTCATTCATCCGGATCACTTTGTAGAAGCGGGCCACTTCCGTGCGCCAAGCATTGTCATCCGGATCGGTTGCAATGTCACTAAGTCTGGTTAAGGCATAAGCCTCATCACCATAATAGTTACCACCCGCTGCACTCATAATATAAGATCCCCCCGATTCGGCGGCGGTTTTGTATGCAGTCTTACCCATTATCTCATAAGCGCCGACCAGGCCGGCTACGATTGATCCGGTAAAATTCTCTTCGTCAGTCCAGAATCCTCCTACGGTTTGATTATTAACTAACCTGTCCGCCGCTAAAGTGATAGCATCTCGAACCTGCCCCTGTAAATTTGATCCAAATAATAAACATATAATCCCTATGATTATGAGCGATCTCAAATTTTTCATAATGTCTTCTCCACCTATTTGAAAAGAAATATTTTTGTCCTAATTTTTTATTGAAGAAAAGTAATATTTACCTTTAAAAGTTCTTTACGGTAAGGGAATATAGGGACTACGCAGCGGCGGGCGTACGGGGCAACGTACGGGGGGCCGCTTAATTATAGGACAATATAGACCGGACGACGCAAAGAGCATCGTCATACCTTCCTCGCCAAACATCTGGTCCGGCGATGATACGGAAGGCTCAATTTCGCTCAGGGTAAAGGGATTGTATAAAAGATAGCTCTCTTGTTCCGGCAACAAGAGTTCTGACAATATAATATTTTTTTCTTGTTGGGAGGAATAAGCCCTAGCTTGTTGGATACACAGAAGACCTGCGGTAATTAATAATACAATCAATCCCCAATATTTATTTTGTAAGATAAAGCTGAATTTTTTCTGGCAGCACTTTTTCATTTTATTTCTCCCTTTATAGTATGCCTCCCAACCACTACGCCTTCGATGAATGGAAAGGAGCAATAAAGATCTTTCAATATATTCAAACTTTTGTCATGTTTCCTTCGACTGTAGATATAATTGTACTCGTTCAATATGCGGTTAAGCATTTTGCATGCGTAACTTATCTTAAGAATAATACCAAAAGTATGAGAACAAGTCTATCATAAAATGTTATATTTAATAAAAATATATTTATGACCCACTATTATTGAAAATTGTAATTTTTGATCTGAAAATCATTTTATGTTCGATTTCGGTAAGTTCACCTATGCGGTTTATCTCGTTCATAAACAAGAAGAATATTCACAGCAGACTGTTCAATTATCATAGGCCAAAAGGGAAAATTTATCAATTAGTTATAGTATATAAATTTGGAATTTTGCTTTTAGCATATTCTACGGTTGTATAAGAAAATATATATGCTCTTAACTTCTGCATGATGAGTTGATGGTAACCTAAAAAAATTTTTCCTTACGTTTAAGATGTCCTGTTTGGATTGAATCTTCGGGAAATCCCGCCTATGGGCCCGCAATCACGCATGATTATTTATTTACTAGGAGGCTTTTACCGGATCATGGTTAAGATGGTGCTTTTACCTTTCGCCGACAAAAGACTACTTCGCCGTAATCAGGATTATGTTATTTTGGACATCTCTACGGAAGAATTTTTTAATGATCTCCAAGCCCTGGCATATGAATCCATAACTTATTTTGGCACAATAACTTAGCTCGCGCTTTTCCGTTATTAGCCCGGCAGGTTCTACCGGGATAAAAACCTGATTTGACGCAATAGCGGTTTTTTGTTATACTATAGTTTATGTATATTTGCCAGCATGTTCACTTTCGGCAACAATTTAGTGGATTTTATAAAACGGCATCGTTAAGGATAGGCAAATTCGGGTGAACCTTAAAATCCGAGCCTGCCAAACGATGCCGTCTTATAGGGAGCCATAAGCAATTTTGCGAATAATTTGATCCAGACTTAACAGACAGAATTCGTATTTTTCACGATAACGCCGGGTTAAACAGGTCAGAAAAAAGGGATTGAATATAAAGCATAGGAGCAGATGAAATGGGCGGGTCAGAAAAAACCAAACAGGAACTTATTGAAGAGTTGAAAGTTTTGCGAGCGCAGGTGGCGAAGTTGGAACGGACCAAAGAAGCACTGCGAGAGAGCGAAGAAAGATACAGGAATATCTTTGAAAATGCAAATGATGAAATTGCATATCTGGACACCTCCGGTAGGATTATGGAGGTAAATCCTGTAATTGAGGATATTTTTGGTTATAAGCCGGAGGAAGTGCTGGGGAAAAACTTTGCCGAATTGGATTTTTTCGAGCCGGAAGACTTGCCCGAAATGGTGGAACTTTTCAAGGACGTGCTGGAAAGAGAGAAAACCAGGTTAAGAAATCTAAAAGCCAGACATATCAGCGGCCGAGAGATTTTTATCGAAGCCAACACGAGCCTGGTTAGAAAAGGCGGTAAATCAGAAGGCATCTTGATTGTTGTCCGGGATGTTACCGAGCGCCAGCGGTCGGAGGCGATACTGAAGGAGTCGGAAGAGCGGTTCAGAACTATTGTTGAGACCGCTCCCAGTTTCCTTCAGATTACCGATGCAGAGGGTAATAACATATACGTCAGCCCTAACTGTGAAGAGCTTACGAGCTACACCCAGGAAGAGCTGCTGGATAAAATGAGATGGTGGGTGCATGAGGATGACACGCCCCGAGCGAAGGAAATCTATGAGCGCACCTTCCGCGAGGGAATGGAAGGTAAGGACTTCGAATATAAAGCGTTAAAAAAGAACGGAGAATTGTGGTATGCTTCAAGCTCCTGGAAGCCGATTAGAGATGAAGAAGGGAAGTTTAAGGGTATTGTCTTTCAGACAATCGACGTCACCAAGCGTAAACAAGCGGAAGAGACCTTGAGGGAGAGCGAACAGCGATTTCGGGCGGCCGCCAACTGCACCAGCGACCTTATTTACGAGGATAATAGTGAAACCGGCCAGGTAGATTGGTATGGGGATATTAATGGTTTGCTCGGCTATGAGCCGGGCGAGTTCCCCTCTACCTTTCAAGGGTGGAAGAACAGTCTCCATCCGGATGATCTTGATCGCGTGTTATCAGAGATAAAAAACTGCGCCGACACGGATGGAGTCTATTGTGTTGAATATCGCATCAAACATAAAGACGGAACCTACCGTTATTGGGTGGATCGCGGTACGGTATTCCAGAAAAAGGGTAAACCGCGTAAAACGGTTGGTGCCTGTGAGGATATTACCGAGCGCAAGCAAGCGGAAGAAGCATTACAGAAAAGTGAAGAAAAATACCGTACCTTGGTCGAAGTGGTGCCAGGTTCGATTTTTCTGTTAAACGAAAAAGGGCAGTTACTATTTATGAATAGAAAGGCCGCAGAGAACCTCGGAGGAGTTCCTAAAGATTTTATAGATAAAACTATATGGGAGCTCTTTCCCCAAACAATCGCTGATCGCCATATGCAGACCATAGGTAAGATATTCGCAACTGGTGTCGGGGTGGAAACAGAAGCGATTTCAGAGATACAAGGGAGAAATAAATGGTTTCATACTAACTTACAGCCGATTAAAAATATGGAGGGAAAAACCACCTCGGTATTAGGAATATCCCTGGATATTACGGAACGAAAGCAGGCGGATCAGGCCCTGCGGGAGAGCGAATCCAAACACAGGACCTTGCTGGAAAACCTGCCGCAAAAGATTTTTTATAAGGATGTGGACTCTGTTTACATATCCTGCAACGACAATTACGCTAAAGATCTAAGGATCGAGCCGGAGGAGATCGCCGGACGCACAGATTATGAGTTTTATCCTGAGAATTTGGCGGAGAAATATCGCACGGATGATAAGAGAATCATGGAGTCAGGAAAAACAGAAGAAATTGAAGAAGAATATGTTCGCGACGGAGAAGAATTTATCGTTCACACCCTAAAAACCCCCGTAAGGGATGAAAAGGAAAATATCATAGGAATACTAGGGGTGTTCTGGGACATTACCGAGCGACGCCGGATCGATACCGAATTGCATCAGTACCGGGAAAAAATGGTTCAGATAGAACGTTTGGCGAGTCTGGGCGCCATCGGCGCCACCTTGGCCCATCAACTCAACCAACCCCTGACGGTTATTCAGCTGATGCTGGAGAATTCCAAGACCAGATTGAAAAAAACATCGTGTCCCAAAATCGTCCTGAAGAATATTAAAGAAGGTTTGAAGGCGGCGGCCCAGGTTGAAATGATTGTGCAGAGCTTTCGTGATTTGGCTCGATTACCAGGTCAACCGTTTGAGGAAAAAATTAATCTACAAAAAATCGCCGACCAGGTTGCTTTGGTCTTATCGGAAAAGGCCCGACAGGTGCAGTTGCAGCTGGTGATTGAAGATATGAATAACTTGCCCCAAGGCATCGGCGATAAGACGGAAATTGAGCAGATATTTTTCATACTGGTGGAAAACTCCATTCAGGCCGCTGACGGTAAAAAAGAGAGACAGCTTACCATCCGGGCGGCGCTTCAGGACAGCGAATTAAGATTGGAGTTTGCCGATGATTGCGGGGGCATAGCCCCGGAGAACCTGCACAAGATTTTCGAGCCCTTTTTCACTACCAAGCCCCGCGGTCAGGGAACCGGTTTGGGGTTGAGCATAGTCCAACAGATCCTGACCCGACGCCACGGGACCATTCGCGTGGAAAGCCAGGCGGGCCGGGGCATAACTTTTTATATTACCTTACCGTGGATAACATGATATAATAAAAGGGTATGAAGAGTCCTCGGAATTATCATATTTTTGTCGTGGATGATGAGCCGCAAGTATGTAAAGCGGTAGGCCAAATCCTCCGGCAAAAGTATAAAGTCACTTGTTTTGAAAATGCAGCAGCCTGCTTTACACGCCTGAGCGAAAGCGGCTGTAGATGCGACCTGCTGATTAGCGATATTAAAATGCCGGGTATGAGTGGGATGGAGCTTTTGCGAAAGGTGAGACGCGTTCGGCCTTTACTGACGGTTCTGTTAATCACCGGTTACGGGGATATACCTTTAGCCGTTCAAGCCATAAAAGCAGGGGCCCGGGATTTTATTGAAAAACCCCTCCATGAGGATAAATTGCTGCAGGCGACGGAATCCACCTTGCAAGAGCGTTCATTTTCTGATACGATCGCGGGCAAGCCCTTGACTAAAAGGGAAAAGAAGATATTGAAGCTAATCGTGAGCGGCCAAAACAACCGGCAAATCGCGCAGGCCTTACAGCGTTCGATCAGGACCATTGAAGATCGACGCCGTGTAATTATGCGCAAGCTGAATGTACACAATGTTGTGGACCTAGTGAAAGTGGCCCAAAAAATTGATCTGACCGATTCCGATTAACGGCCGGATCATGATTAATCTCTTGTTATATTCCCTGAGTTTAATTGTGTATCTGACCAAGTTAAGATGAAATATAGGATGAGGAAACAAATCATTTCGATATTTATTATCGAAACCTTATGGTTAATGACGGTTCCCCGGGCGTGGGGACAGTCTCTGCCACCGAGTTACGACCTGAGAGATCATGGTCGCGTAACCGCCGTCAGAAAACAAAAGGAAGGCACCTGCTGGGCGCACGGGATCATGGCGACGTTAGAAAGCAACCTTTTGACAACCGGAGTATGGGCAGAGATGAAAGAGAAGGAGTTGCCTAATCTGGCTGAGTATCACCTGGACTGGTGGAACGGATTCAACCGGCACAACAATGATGATTTAAGCCCTCCCACCGGCGACGGATTGATGGTGCATCAGGGCGGCAACTATCGGGTATCTTCGGCATATTTGGCCCGGGGCGAGGGCGCTATTTATTACCCCGATGCCAACAATGATTCCGAAACAGATGATAACTGGTACCATAAGGCGCCGGCTAGAGACGACCCCAATTATCACCTATACTACGTTCGAGATATCGAGTGGTTTACCGCAGAACCTAATCTATCCAATATCGACACTATTAAAGAAGTCATTGTGAACAAAGGCGCCATTGCAACGTGTTATCACCACGGTGCGTACATTTTTGACTACGTGCAATACCAGTCTGCCGAACAGGAAGAGCTGCCCAACCACTCTGTAGCCATTATAGGGTGGGACGACAGTAAAGTTACGCCGGCGCCCCTGCCCGGCGCTTGGTTGGCTAAAAACAGTTGGGGGACGATTTGGGGAGAATTGGGCTATTTCTGGATTTCCTATTACGACAAGTGGTGCGGCCAGGAACCGGAGATGGGGGCTGTTTCTTTTCAAAACGTCGAGCCGATGGTCTATGATCAGATATATTACCATGATTACCACGGCTGGCGCGATACTAAAACCGACATCAGCGAGGCCTTTAACGCCTTTACCGCCGGGGGAAATCAGCTCTTAAAAGGGGTAAGTTTTTACACCGCACAGGATAACGTCAACTATACCGTGAAGATTTACGACCGCTTTGAAGGAGGACAATTACTGGATGAATTAGCCGCCCGGAGCGGCACAATTCAATATACCGGTTTTCATACTATTGACCTGGATACGAGGGTGATACTTGCGGAAAATGATGAATTCTACGTTTATCTTTATCTGTCGAAGGGCGGTCACGCCTTTGATCGCACAGCGCAAATTCCGGTTCTTTTAAAGGGTGAAGAGGAACCTCTGACCGTAGTGAAATCGTCCGCCTATCCCGGTGAAAGTTATTATTATAATGGTTCGGCCTGGGAGGATCTGTATGGTTTTGACTTTGCCGACCCGAATTGGGGGGTTTGGGACCGGACGGCAAACTTTTGCATCAAGGCCCTGGCCGTTTCGAAACCTATAATCATAAAACTGATCGAAAGGCCGGCGGAGATGGAGTTGAGCGACACCGCTCCAAAGGTACAGGTTGAAATCAAACCCGGGGTGGAAAATCTTGAGCCCAACAGCGTCGTCCTTTGGCACCGTTATGACGAAGGTGCTTTTACTAGTATCGCCATGACCTCGGAAGGGAACGATTTTTACGGTGCTACTTTGCCTACGGTTGATTGGGGCGATAAGGGAGAATTTTATATCAGGGCACAGGGTAACCAAGGCGGCATTGTCAATCTTCCGGAAAATAGTCCTTCAAATGTATTTACCTTTTTCGTCGGCGAGACAAGAATTATCTTTGCTGACAATTTTGAGGAAGACCAGGGCTGGGCGGCGGAAAATCTCGGCGCTTCCAGCGGGGATTGGCAGCGCGGCGTGCCCGTAAACGATCCGTTATGGAGCTACGATCCCCATTCGGATTCTGACGGTAGCGGCCGGTGTTTCCTTACCCAAAACGAAACGGGCAACACCGACGTCGATGACGGCGCTGTAAGGCTGACTGCGCCAAGGATTGATATGTCTTTTGGCCG
>LJUC01000162.1 GCA_001303695.1 Phycisphaerae bacterium SM23_30 | reverse complement strand
AAGCTTCGGGAAAGGGATAAGGCCATGAAGCGGCTGGAGGAGTGGGTGAATGGGTGAATGAGTGAATGAGTAAGAGCGTGGGTCAAAGCCCCACCCTACAATTGGGCTAGGACGGGATGACAGAAGGGGCGGATTTAAGAAGAAGAGAATATTATGGTAGGGCAGGTTGAGGCGGATGATGAAGGGCGGTTGGGGGTGATCGGAGGGCCGGGTCCCCGCCTGCGCGGGGATGACAGGTTTGGGCGGGGATGGCAGGTGGTTGGGGCTGGGGGTCGGGGTTAAGAATTTTCGTGTCATGGGCGTAATTTGGGGATAGAATGATTTTTATGGGTATGAGACCGACGATAATTTTAGGTTTGGAGAGTTCCTGCGACGAGACGGCGGCCGCTCTGGTGGCTGACGGCAGAGAGGTGCTCAGTTCCGTGGTGGCCTCGCAGGATAAGCTGCACGAGAGATACGGGGGGGTGGTGCCGGAGATTGCCGCCCGCGCCCATATAGAAAATATTTTGCCTGTTTTGCACGAGGCGCTGGCGCGGGTCGGAGTAGGCCGGGATCGGATCGATGCAGTCGCGGTGGCCCACTGCCCCGGACTGACGGCGGCGCTTCTGATCGCCGTCACCTGCGCCAAGACGCTCGCCTGGGTCTGGCAGAAGCCCCTGATCGCGATCGATCATCTGCATAGTCATCTGCAATCGGTCATGCTGGAGGAGCAGGGTAAAGAGCCGAATCTTTTCCCGGCGGTGGCCTTAGTGGTTTCCGGCGGCCATACCAGCCTCTACTACGGTAAGAATCCCTTAGAACTGCAACTGATCGGCTATACCCTGGATGACGCCGCCGGCGAGGCCTTTGACAAGACCGCCCATATCCTGAAACTGCCCTATCCGGGCGGGCCCGCTCTGGAAAGGCTGGCGCAGAAAGGCGATCCGCGGGCGGTTGATTTTCCGCGTACATATCTGGGTAAAGGGTCCTTGAATTTTTCCTTCAGCGGCGTCAAGACCGCGGTGCTTTATTATTGCCGGGGCCAGAATATGCTCGGCAAAGATCGCGTACCGGAGATGACCGAACAGGAAAAGGCGGACATCGCCGCCAGTTTTCAGGCGGCTATTATCGATGTGCTGGTCGATAAGACCCTTCTGGCCGCCGAAAGATTCAACGCCCCTACCGTATTTTTAGGGGGTGGCGTCGCCGCCAATTTAAGTCTGCGTAACCAACTGATAAGAAGGTGCCAGGAGCAAGATCGAAGACTTATCGCGGCGGCTAGAAGATACTGCACGGACAACGCCGCTATGGTGGCGGGGCTGGCGTATTATAAATTAAAAGCCGCCCAGGTAGCTGATCTATCACTGGAGCCGTATCCTCTCAGCCCCGACCTGGCGGCTATAAACAATCGTAGAAGATAAAAAAATCAGGATAAACCGGGCCCTGAAAAGACAGGATTGTTTTGGAGGGCGTTTTCGGCGGCAACTTCCCGGCGGCGACCCGGCAGAGCCCTTGCTGCCAGCCGGCCCGGCAGGTAAAATGCGGGTATAATCCTTCTAATAGCCGGTGTTTATGTTAAGTTAATTGCTAAAGTTTTGCCAAAGTCCGGTTAATTGTAATTGGGTTATGAATATAGAATCACTTAAAGAGCTATTGGAACAGGTTAAAGCCGGCGATGCCACCATTGAAGAGGCCCTGGCAAGATTACGGCATATGCCATTCGAGTCGGTAGGCCGGGACCATTTTGCCCATATCGATCACCATCGACCCTTGCGTTGCGGTTTGCCGGAGGTGATATACTGCCCCGGCAAGAGCGCTGAACAGATCAGGGAGATTTTCCATAGTTTAGCCCGGCACGGGACGAACGTGCTGGCAACTCGCGCTGATAAAATGGTTTACGAGGCCATAGCGGCCGAATTTCCACAGGCGAGATATGAAGAAAAGGCCCGGGCGGTGGTGCTGCGTCAGGAAGAGTATGTTCCATCAACCGGCTATATTGCTTTGATAACAGCGGGCACCAGCGATATTCCCGTAGCCGAAGAAGCCCGGGTGACGGCGGAATTGCTAAATCAAACGGTAAAAACGATTTACGACGTGGGGGTGGCGGGCTTACACCGTTTGCTGGGTCATCGAGAGATACTGCAAAGCGCCAATGTGGTCATCGTGGCGGCAGGGATGGAAGGGGCGTTGGCCTCGGTGGTGGGGGGATTGGTGGAGGCGCCGGTGATAGCGGTGCCGACCTCGGTGGGTTATGGGGTGAGTTTCGGGGGGATAGCGCCGTTGTTGACGATGCTAAATAGTTGTACGGCAGGGGTTTCGGTAGTTAATATCGATAACGGTTTTGGGGCGGGCTGTGTGGCGGCTATTATCAATCGACAAAGTAAAGACCGGTTGGAAAAATCAGGGGAACAAGACACATAACCCTTTATTTATCAGGCAGCTATGGCAAAGAAAATAACGGAGCTACCCAGACTGGCGTCCAGGAGGATAGATGCACATAAAGGCCTATATGGCAGGATTTTAGTGTTGGGGGGCAGCAGGGGGATGATCGGGGCGCCATCGCTGGCGGCGCAGGCGGCGTTCCGGAGCGGGGCGGGTCTGGTGCGGGTGGCGGCACCGCGGAGTATTCAGCTAAGTGTTGCTCAATTAGCACCTTGCGCGACTACGATACCGCTGCCGGAAGATGAAAAGGGATTGATTAGCGGTGATGCGATCAATGATATTTTGGAGGCGCTGGATGATAACGACAGCCTGGCGATGGGGTGCGGGATGGGGCAAAGCGTTGAACTGCAAGAGGTTATAAAACAAGTGATTAATAATTGCCCAAAGCCTATGGTAATTGATGCGGATGGGCTGAACAATCTGGCGGCGTCGGGGATTGGATCGTTGCAACTTAATGATAATACTATACTTACGCCGCATCCGGGAGAGATAAAGAGGTTGTGGAAGGGATATTTTCGGGAGGATATGCCGAGTGACAGGGTGAGACAGGCGGAAATGCTGTCACAGCGAAGCGGGGCGGTAGTGGTTTTGAAGGGGGCGGGGACGGTAGTTACGGATGGTATAAGCACTTACGTCAATGAGACGGGTAATCCGGGGATGGCGACGGGGGGTACGGGAGATGTATTGACGGGTTGTATAGGGGCGCTGCTGGGGAGGCAGGAGGGGGGGTTAAGTGCGTTAAATGCTGCGATATTAGGGGTTTACGTTCATGGTCGGGCGGGGGATCTGGCGGTGGCGGGGCTGGGGGAGACGGCGTTGATGGCCAGCGATTTAATCGATTGGCTGGGGGAGGCGTGGGCGAGCCTGGAGGAAGAACCAGAGAGCGGTTAACTCTTTTTTTTATGGGGATTTACAAAAAACCACGAATTTTTGTGAAGAAGTTGATGGGTTTTGACAGGAAGTTGAGTACTTTTGAGGGGTAAATGACCGATTTTGGGGGAAAATAGGCGGGTTTTAAAAAAGCGCCTCCATTTTTGCGGCGCGCGGGGAAAATTTTTCATGGTTTTGGCATGTTTGGCACGGTTTTTGCGGCAATAAAGAAATATTCTCATAAGTCATTAATTCACAGAGATTTAGATCATTTTGCCGGCGAGTTTGTGGAGGTAATAGAGAAAATTTACCAGAATGACAGGAAAAAATGTATTTTTGACCAGATCCGCCACATAATAACCAACCCCAAACCCTTCGGTCTTGAGGCTGCCACCCGCCGGGAAAGGTGACGGCGGTGAGGAAGGCGGGCGAGACGCCCGCGGTACGGGATAGAGTGATGTAGGCGAGGTGTGGGCTGTCCGCGGAGGGAAGAAGATTTACCTTCACATTTTCCTCCTGGTTTGGGTGAGAAAATGAGGTAAAACATGAAAATGTGGTGAATCATAGAAAAGTCTTTGTCAGAGAAAGGGGAGGCAATCAGGGCAGCAGGAGAGTAAGGATGGATAGGGTTTCTCATAGACCAAGAAGTCCATGGAGGCAGGTCCCTTTCAAGATTTGACGGTAACCGTTTAAGGCGGTTCCGCCGCATCATAGCGGGGGCGGGTTAACGTTGACGGGTTTGGTCGATATAATACATAATTCTTTATATTAGAGGGGATTATGCAATTTTCTGATCGATTTTTCACAGGACATTTAGCTAATAAGACAGATCAGGATTTTACTTGACAAGTTAAAGCTACAGGGACATAATATTATACAGGGCAGCGGGGTGAAACGGGGGTACCAGGAGCCAAGATATGGCCCAGATGCGGAGCCCAGAATTACAACAGTTATATTTGCAGGCCAGGTTTTCACCGGAGAAGCATCGTTTAAGGCAAATAAACGCCTGCGATGCGGTTTTGCGGCTTATCCAGCCGGGCAAGTCATACCCCTGGGAGTTTTTATGTTTTCATTTGACGGGTTATCGGCCGCGGACCAGAGATGCCACTAAGTTAATAGATTACAACACTTTATTGCATGATTTAAGCGTATATAGCGAGCGGATCAGCCGCACTTTAAGGATTTTGATAGGGGAATATGCCAATCAGAAGATTCATACGGTTGAAACGCTATGCAAACGCTTCGGGGTGTGCGAAAAGACGATAAGTCGCTGGCGGCGCAAGGGTTTGGTGGGACGATATGCGTTGTTTGGAGACGGCAAATATCGTCTGGTTTTTCCGGCGGGGACGGTTGAATTATTTTTGCGTCGCCAGCGGCGACAGGTGCGGAGGGGAAAATCATTTTCTCAGTTGACGGCTGCCGAGAAAGAAGATATTTTAAGGCGGCTGGTGCGAATAGGACAGGTATTGCCCGATCGCCGACAAGAGGCGATAAGAAGGACCGCGCGGAGGTTCGGCCGATCGGTGGAAACCGTCCGCTCTATTCTAGTCGCGTATGAAAAGGTCATATTGCCGCGGCAGGTCTTTGCCAAACGATCCGGATATCTTGAAGGGCACCAGCAACAAGAGGCGGCAGAGCTATATGAGCAAGGCGTGTCCATCAAGGAGCTTATGCGTCGATATGCGCGGAGCCGATCGAGCGTTTATCGAGCGATCAATTTTTATCGCGGGCGACAGATAAAAGAAATGGTAATAAACTACATGCCGTCGGAGGAATTTGAGCGGGCGGGGGGAGAGGAAGACATTTTGCATCCGCCGGTTGACCTGTTTGCGGAGGATAAATATCGGGAACCAACCCTGGAACAAAAGGGAGTTTTATCCGTATTAGAGAGCTACGTGGCTCATATCAGACAGACATCATTATTAACCGTCCGGCAGGAACAATTTTTATTTCGCAAATATAATTTTTTAAAGTACAGGGCGGCCTGCTTACAGCGCGAGATAGATCTTGAGCATCCGCAGGGGAGGCTGCTCAATCAGATAGGCGGCTATATGCGATCGGCCGAGGAGATAAAGGATCGTTTGATCCGGAGCAATTTAAGGTTGGTGGTCAGCGCGGCGCGTAAGCATACGCGTAACGACGGGGAGATGATGGAATTGATAAGCGAGGGCAACATGGCGCTGCTGCAGGCGGTGGAGAAGTTTGATTTTGGGCGGGGGGTGAAGCTATCGACGTACGCCACCTGGGCGATATTCAAGCGTTTTGCCTCCTTTCGGCGGGATGAGGGTCGTCGCAGGGAGTCGTTGGGTGAGGAAGAGCTGCGGGAGGCGGCGAGCGATCTTCGTCGTCAGGAGAGTCAGCTGCCGGCGTTAGAGGCGGCGCGGCAGAGTCTGCAGGAGGTGATGGCCGAGACGCTGGAGGAGCGGGAGCAAGTGATCGTGGAGGAGCATTACGGCTTAACGGAGGGGGCGAAGTCGTCGGGGAGGGTTAAGGCCAAGAGTCTCAGTCAGATAGCGGGATTTTTGGGATTAAGCAAGGAGCGAGTGCGGCAGATAGAATTAGTGGCCCTGCAGAAGCTGCGCAAGGTTTTGACAGCGGAGCAATTTGAGTTTTTGATGCAGAGTTAGAAGAGGAGCGCTCCCATTATGCAGCCGTTGGGGCAGATTTTGTTTGGGAGGTTTATGGAGATGGTTGTTTTAATCTACCGATATGGGCAGGAAATAGAGGTACGAAGGGCGGCGTGGATATTTTTGTGGGGGTGTTTATTGATGGGGGCGGGCTGTAAGAAGGAGGCGCCGGCAGATTTGCATTGGTGGCTGGCGCAGGCCAAGGCGAGCGCCGGCGGCATTGAAGACGAGCAGGCCAGGAATGCGGCATACCGAGCGATTACGGAGATTCAACTAGAGACAGGCGATATAGGGGGCGCCAAGGGTAGCCTGGAGTTGGTGACGGACGGGGAGAAGCCCTGGCTTTTATGCGAGATATTGAAGGCTCAGGCGAGAGGGGGAGATATTAAGGGGGCCAAGGCATCGGCAGCCCAGATAGACAATGAGTTTTTTCAGTCGCTGGCCTATGGAGATATAGCGTCGGTCCAGGCTGAAGCAGGCGACGGGTCGGGGGCACGGGCGACGGCGGGGGAGATTGAGGTGGTGGAATACCAGGGTAAGGCGTTGGGGGAGATTGCCCGGGCGCTGGCGGAGAGGGGTGATATTATGGGCGCCAAGGAGGCAGCCGCTGTGATTGAGGAGCCGAATTATCTGAGGTATCTGGCCTACCACCATATCGTCGAGGCCCAGGCGAAAGGGGGCGATCTAAGGGGGGCTGAGGCGCTGGCGGCGGATATTTTTGCGGAGCCTTACCGGTCGACGGCCTATGGGGCAATGGGGAAGGAGCAAGTGGAGGCGGGGGACATAACGGGGGCCCAGGCGACGGCAGGGAAGATGAGGGATAGCTTTGCCCGGGTTGAGGTCTATTGTGAAATCGGATGCGCACTGGCGGAATGGGGAGATTTTGAGGGGGCATTGAGGATGTTCCAGCAGGCCAAGATGTGTGCTAAATATATCAGCGGGTCAGAGACCAATGTGGGCGTGTATCGAATTATTGTAAAATCGCTGCTGCAGGCGGGGGAATTAGTCGAGGCGAAGGATACGGCAGAGGGGATCAGCGATCCATATGAAAAGGCCTGGGCGTATAGCGACATAGCCAGCATGGTGGCAAAAATGGAAGATGCGGACCCGGCCATGGCGCTGGTGGAGCTGATAGAGGTGGACCAGATCAGGGATCACACTTATTCTGTGATTGTCGCGGAGCAGGCAAGACGAGGCAGGATAGAGAGGGGCCGGGCGCTGGCGGCCTATATCAAAGACAAATATCGACGGGTGCAGGCGTATTGTGAGATAGCGGACGAACAGGCGGAGAGAGGCGACATCGAGGCGGCAAGATTGACTTTATGGGATGCGGAGAATATGACGGAGATAATCCAGCCCCCCGTAGTGAAGGGTCGATTGAAGATCAAAGATTTCAACGGCGCCTGGCGTATGGCCAGAAGGATAAATGATCGGCATACCAAGAATAAGATAGAGGCATATCGGCTGGTGGCCAAGGCTCAGATTAAGACGGGTAATTCTAAGCCGTTGTTTGACTGGGTGGAGGCAGAGGAAAACAGTCATTTTATCACTTACCTTTATCTGGGGGCGGCGGAAGGGCTGAAGGAGATGATGGAAGCGGGCGGGGAGGATAAGAAAAAAGAAGAGGCCCCGAGGTCCAGGCTATACATTGCCAAGAACTGAAGGGATTTGCTACGACGGAGGGGTGAAGATCAGGTTTTGGCAGGGAGGGGGATCATAAGTTAACTTTGGGCGGAATTTTTATATCGTTTTGGAATTAGTATGAGAAAGGGGAAGAGTTATGGAAGGGATGGGCTCATGAAGAAGAAGACAAAGATGGTTTTATGGCTGGTAGCGGGGGTATTAGTTTTACTGCCGGCGGTTAATTTGATACGGCTTTTCACGGGCCGGCCGATAATCAGGGAAAATTACGTGTCGAAGTTAAACGAGATGGTTCGGCCGGCGGAGGTCGAGGAAGAGGAAAACGCTTTGATTTTCTATCAACAGTCTTTTGATTTGTTTGAGGAACCGAGTGTAGCGCTGGATGAGATAATCAGGAGAGCAAGGTCGCCCTTGCCGGAGGATTATGGGCGGATTTCGGATCTGGCGGCGGGGGAACAAGAGGAGATGCGCAAGTGGCTGAAGGGGAACGAACCGGCCTGGGAGAAATTTGAGGCCGGCAGCCGGAGGCGTCATTACCGGGCGGAATACGATGAGAGTTTGCCGATGATGGAAATTTTGCTGCCTTACGTTTCCTCTTTTAGAAAACTAGGGCGGATGGGGATATGGCAGGCGCGGCTGATACAAGAGGGAGGAGATGTCCAGGAGGTTTTTAACGTGTATCTGGCGTTGCTGCGGGCCGGTCTTCATCTGCAAGGCAGGCCGATGCTGATGGAACATCTGACAGGAAGGTCCATAAGCAGAGAGTGCTATACGGAAATAATGCATTTTTTGGCGAGGGCGAAATTGACGGGGGCGGATTTAGAGTGGTTTCAGAAGGAGTTGACGGGGCTCTATAAGGGCGATTATCCGCGGGCGAATATTGAGGGGGAGAGATTATTTTTTCTGGATATAGTGCAGCGGGTGTTCACCGAGGGGGGTCCCGGGGGCGGTCATCTGGTCAGGTTTAATGCGGATTTAAACTTGTTAATATTGGAGGGGGCAGATGATTTTACTTTTTTGGATACCATGTTTCATGCCGGGAGGGATAAGACGACGGCCCAGGTCCAGGAGCTGTACGATCAATTGGATAAGAGGTCTGATTTACGGCCTTATGAGGTACACCAGAAAAAGATGAGAACCACCGAGCAGAAGTTAAAGGAACTGCCGAGGAGAAGATATAAGCTAATCCACGTTTTGTTTCCGGCGCTGGAGAGGGTCTTTTTGTGGGATTACCAGAATAAGGCACATTATGAGGCGGTGAATACCGTTTTGGCGCTGCAGCGGTGGAGGCTGGCGGAGGGGCAATATCCGGAGAAGCTGGAGGAACTGGAGGCGGGAGGATATTTACCCCGTTTGCCGATGGATCCTTACGGGCCGGGGATTTTATCCTACCAGCGGCGGGGAGATGATTTTATTTTGTACAGTTGGGGGGCGGATTTCGATGATGACGGGGGGTTACAAAATTCGGATGATTTG
>LJUC01000161.1 GCA_001303695.1 Phycisphaerae bacterium SM23_30 | reverse complement strand
AGGTGTCAATTTCCCCATTGCCGTGTATTTCGGTAAAGGCACCCACGTCCTGCCAGAATTCGCTGGGATCATTACGGGTAGCCAGCCTGATTCTACGTCCGATACTGGCGGATTCATATCTGGCGTAGTACAGTCTTAGTTCGTCATCTGAAATCCAGATGGCATAACACGTACTCAGTTCGGTTACCGCCCGTTCAGAGGTGAAAGGCCCGTAAGGTACCTCGCGATAGGCTTCCATAATCCGCCCGTCCCGCATAAAATACATGGTTAAGCCGTCATTCGACAAATGTGGTTGATAGGCGTGGATGTTGTTTACGCTATCGTTTAATTCTTCCAGGAGCACCGGCTCGGTCCATTCATATAAGACTGGTGGTTCTGGGACGACAAGGGAAGTTTGCCAGTTTTGGGTGAGGTAGGCGTAATCGGCGAGATTGACGATATTGGTGCGGTTGATGTCGGCGTGTTCGCACCAGTCGGGGAAGTCGCAGGTGCTATAGAGGAAGTGGGCGGCCAGGCGGGCGAGATCCAATATATTTACGTCGCCGTCGCCGTTGAGGTCACCGCAGGGACAGCAAAGGAGACAGGCGTTTAAGTTGCTCTGATCGAAATCATCGGGCAGGCCTTTGCCTTCGGAGAGTCCGATAACGGCCTGGTCGGCCATCAGATTGAGCCAGGTGAGGCGGATGAAGCCGCCGCTGAAGAACAACTCGATCTGGAAGCTGTTGAGGGCGTGTTTTTTGCCGAATTGCTCGACCCTTTCGTAGGTTACGGCGACGCGGTCGTGCAACTGTTTATAGGAGATACAGCCGGTGGGGGTCAGGTCGGTAAAGAGGGCGGAAACGCGGGCGCGGTTGAAGTGATTTTCCAGGGTGGGAGTGTAAGTTGAATCACCCTGATCGAAGGTGACATAGCCGTTGCTGCCGACATAGAATCGGTCGTAATTTTGGCCGTAAAGAGAGACCTGGGCGCCGTTGGAGAGGACGATTTCGGCGAAATCATCGTCGCCGAGGGCGAGATAGTTGCCGCCGTCTGGGTTGGTGGGGAAATCAGTGACGATTTCGCGGCAGATGCGGTAAAAAGCGGAGGACTGATCAGGGATAAAGATGATCGACTGGGCATTCATGTCCGTGATGCCGACATCAAAGAATTGGGTAAGGCGGTCGGGGGGCAAGACGGTCAGGATAGCGTTTCGTTTTTTGATGCTGGTGGAGTTTAGGTTCTGGAAGGAGAAAGTTTCGGAATGAGTGCCGGGTTCGAGCAGGTCGGCCTGAGAATTGAGGCTGATATTTACGATGGTTGATTCACAAGGGTCCAGCGTTCCCAGGTCGGGATTGAAATCGAACCAGACGGCGTTGCGATCGGCGCTCCATTCCAGAGATTCCGAGCCATTATTGGTGAGGATATAATTTTTAGAGGCGGGGTAGAAGGGGCCGCCCTGGACGCCGCGGGATTCGAGATCCCCGATGGGAGAGACAATCAGATCGTCGGGGATGACCTTCATAGTGACCGGCACTACATCGGTAGGACGATAAGGGTCGTTGGAGATAGCCACGATTTCGGCCAGGTAATCACCGAGGTCTATGTCCAAGCCGTCGAAGGTGACATCGATGGTCGCGGCGCCGCCGGGAGGGACGACGCCCTGATCGGGCACGAGATTAATCCAGGGCACGTAGGTTTGCAGGGTCGCCTGGTAGAGGTTGAGCCTTCCGGCAGAGGCGCACTTGCCGGGCAAGGTTTTATCGACGGTTTGTAAGAGGATATTTTTGACCTCGGACCAATGCAAGGCGGGATTAATAGACCAGATTAGGGCGCAGGCGCCGGATACGTGAGGTGCGGCCATGGAGGTGCCGTCGAGATACTTATAGCCGCTGCCGGGTTTGCAACTCAGTATGTCCGTGCCCGGGGCGCCCAGATCAACGGAAACAAAACCATAATTGGAGAAGCCCGCTTTGGCGTCGTTGCGATTGGTGGCCATAACGGAGATGATACTTTCACAATCATAACTGGAGGGATAATGAGGATATTTATCATTATTATCGTTACTGTTTCCGGCGGCGGCGACGAAGATCATGCCGGCGGCGCCGGCGGCTTCGATGGCGTTTTTGAGCGATTGGCTGTAACCACCGCCGCCCCAGGAATTGCTGGTCAGATGGGCGCCCATCAGGATGCTATACTCGATACAGGAGACGGCATCGCTGGTGTCGCCGTAACCGGAGGAGCTGAGGAATTTCAGGGCCATGATCTGTACGTCCCAGCAGACCCCGGTTATTCCTTTTGCGTTGTGGCCCACGGCGCCGATAGTGCCGGCGCAGTGAGTGCCGTGATAATGATCGTCCATAGGATTGCCGTCGTTGTTACGAAAGTCATAGCCGTAAACGTCGTCCACGTAACCGTTACCGTCGTCATCTTGACCGTTGCCGGGGATTTCACCGATATTGATCCACATATTGGCCGCCAGGTCGGGATGATTGTAATCCACCCCGGAATCAATGACGGCGACGATAACATCGCGGCTGCCGGTGGAGATATCCCAGGCTTCGGGGGCGTCGATGTCAGCGTCGACCTTGCCTCCGCTCTGGCCGGTATTGTGCAGGCCCCAAAGGTCGTTAAAATAGAAATCGTTGGGCAGGGTTAAATCGGCTTGTAGTTGGTAATCGGGTTCGGCGTATATAATGCCGTCGGCGTTATTGAAATCCAGCAGGGCCTGGGCCACCGTCATATGGGTTGGCAGTTGGACCTCGGCGAGACCGGGGACGATATTAAAGGCGCGTTTAATGGTCCCGCCGCCGAGAGATTGCAGTATCCGTTGTCGGTCTGCCAGAGAACGGATTTCACCCAGCTGGTTAGGGGCGAACTGGACTAACAAGGTGTCCGTTTTATAAGGCACATCGAGGGCGATAGAGAAATCCCGATGGGGGGGAGGCGCGAAGAGGCCGCGGTCGGCGGCGTTTAATATGCGGTTCATTTTTTCGTCGGCGGAGGCAAGAGGGGAGGAGTGACCATGTCGGGTCCGCAGGGTGAAGTTCAGGTTTTGGTCGCCATCGTTGCCGATAGTCAGGGTTTCGGTGCGGCGGGTTCCCTGGATGACCTCCACATCAAAATCGTTGGGATCAAACCAGATCCATCCCAGTCGCTCAATAGTGAGGGTTACATCACGAAAGTGCTCGATGCCGCTGTTGAGGTTTTTAAAGGTTACGGTATCGGTATGAATGCCCTGTCCCAGGGTTTCCGCTTGCGGGGTTAGGCTTATTCTTACGGTGGCGGAGTCGCCGGGCGTCAGTTGCACCAGGTCGGGGGTCAAGGCGAGCCAGTTGACGGTTTTGGACACGCCACAATAGAAGGAGCCGCCGCCGATATTTTTTACCTGATAATCTTTATATGAGGGGGTGAAGGGCCCGCCGGGTTCTCCTTTAGTTTCAAAGCCTTCGAGAGGCGTTACCTCCAGGATTCCGACGGAGGCGATAACGGTCAGGGTAACGCCGCGGGTTTGTTCATTACCGGTTTGGATGTTTTTAAATATAATGGTGTCGTTATAGACGCCTTCAGGGAGGGATTCGGCTTCCACGGTTAAACCCACCCTAGCCGAGCCGGTTTGATCGGGATCCAGTTCAATCCATCCGGGATCGGTATATAACCAACTGGCTCCGTTTTGTTTAAGAAAGACCCAGGAGCAGGTTTGGCCGCCGATATTTTTTAGATTATAATCCACATAAGAAGGTGTAAAAGGCCCGCCGACATCGCCGGAGGATTCAAAGTCGCCGGCGGGAATAATCTGCAGATCATTTGGAGCCTGCAAGGCGCCGGCGGCGGTGAAATTAAAGGGTAGAACAAAGAGAATCGAGATTAACAATCCGATTAACATAGAACCGACTTTTTCCCAGGTTGAAGACGCGTTCATTGGGACATACCTCCCACATTGAGTATGCGTTTATCGACGTACACGAAAAGCGAGGGAAAAATGATTTAACTTTGCGAGCTTTAAGATGCCCTCGCAAAAAACCCATATTTATATAGATTTATAGTAACTAAAGGACGGGCCATCAGTCAAGATAAAAATTTCTATGCGTGTTTTTTCGGTCGTAAATATTTACAATAGAGGGGTTTAGAGCGTAAAATACTTACCGGCAAGCATTTGTGAGTATTTGGTCGCGGGGGATATTCCGGTGTAAAAATTTTCTATAGAATTTGAGGTCAGTCATACGGAAAAAAGTGGAAAGTTTCTTTTTTGCGCAAAAAACATGCCCACGTAAGTCATGGGCATGCTTTTTAAATACAGATGGCTGCGGTTAGAATTAAGTTTAATAAATAATGGTGGTTACCTCGTTTTTGAATTCTTCGAAGGTGATATCTTCATCGGCCAAATCGTTTATTAAGTTTTTGCGGGCGCGAATCAGCAGGTGGGTGGGATTGGCGGCGGCGGACCTGCTGCTTGAGGCTCCGGACCCATAAGAAATTGTTTCTTGTTCTTTGCGATCGGCAGCGAAATCTACGCGCGAATCGCTCTGAGCATCTTCTGCGCCTATTTTTTTTGCCGATTCTACAATTTCCCGGCCGGGGCCGGTGACGTGAATCGTCACCCACTCATTGTCGGCCACATGATTCATATTACATGCGTGAACCAGCGCCTCCAGCAGCGTTTGCTTGAATTCTTCGATCTTTTGCTCGTTGTATTTTTTAGCCGATGCCGTTCTGGGGCGGGTGGTGGTTCTGGCGACGGCCCTGGACCTTGCCGGCGGCGCCGTTAAATCCTGTTTGATCTTATTCCACAGTATATCTTTGGCCTGCTTGGGCGGCGCCGGGGCCATTTTTACCGAAGGCAGCAAAGGAAAATCGGTTTTCAGCAGGAACAAAGCGCCATATCCTTTTAGATATATGCTTTCAATATCATCGCTGGAGTTTTGAGAAACCCAGTACCCAAGATTAGTAATAACCGATGGAAAATGCATTAGATTTTTTTCCTGCAGCCTGGTTTCAAAGAGGCGGGCCATAATTTGCATATTTTCGGCGGTAGCTGCCGTCTCCTCGTCGGTCATCGGTTCATCACCCGGAATGATCAACACTTCCGGACCGGCAGCACTCCACGCTGTCAAGGAGGATAAGTAAGCCACGGGCACATCCACATCCTTCACCTGAAATATGGAGGGCGGTGATACGCTGACTCTTGTTTGCCCCAGCGCCGTCCCTGCGATAAACATAACGGTCATCATCATCATAATAATCATGGTGGCAATCTTAAATTTCATTTTTTGCTCCTTTCAAATTTTCAATGTTTATATCCCGTTATGAAGAAATATAGAGACGCAAATCCTGCGTCTCTACGGCTTCTGTTGAATTTCCTCATAATCCTGTTTGATAATTTTATCGCCGCCGGTCAGCAGCAACTGGAGTTCCTGGCGGTTGCGGCTGATTTCATCGTGGGCCAGGGCCGCCACCTCAATCAGGTCGTTTTGCAGCATTTCGTGATCGGCCCAGCGCCGCTGATCCAGTTGATGCAGGGCCTCCATAAACAAGTTGCGCTCTCGCATCTGCGCCAGGTCGAAGGCCTGCATTAGCTCACTTAATAACTGGTTTAGATTGTCGTTGGCGGCGATCTGAAACTCGGCGGCGAAATCGCTAAAAATACCCTGCATTTGCCGCTGTATCTCATCTTCGAATTGCACCTGACGGGCCGCCAGAGGGCTCAGTATCTCGTTATGCAATTTTTGGGAAATGCTCTGTTGCAGCTTGGGCTCCAGCGAATGAACCAGCGACATTTCCAGTTGCTGCTGCAACTGATCCATATCCGGATCGGTTGAGGATGATCGGCCGATAACGAATCCTGCCGCCAATATCAACAGCACCGCCGCTGCTATTTTGGCCAGATTGATGGGCCGTATATTTGCCCAAATATTCTGCGGTTGGGGTGGCCAGGGGGCTTTTGCGGACTGGTCGCCTGAAATTAACTTTTTTACCGCTTGGGGATGATCCCGGCGCCATTGTTCAAAGTCGGGCGCCGGTTTGTCACCCTGGGCCATCTGAGAAATGATCCGTTCGATTTTTTGGTCTTTTTCTGAAGGTTTCATAATGATTCCCAATCAAATTTGTTACGGTCCAGATATTTGGCTATCTTTCGGCGGGCCTGAAAGAGCCGGCTTTTCACCCGATGAGCGGGCACTTCGAGCAGGGCGGCGATTTTTTCATAGCTTTGCCCATCATAGTAATGCAGAATCAGTAATTCCCGGTGCTTTTGGGCCAGGGAGTCTATGGCGCGGCGCATGAGTTTTTCAACCGAGCCGTTTCGGTCGGGCGAGTTTTCCGCCGGCGTTTCCGGCAGATTGTTCGTTACCACCTGCCTTTTCCTTTGGCGCTGCATCTGAAAGGCCAGGTTGCGGCAGGTGGTCGTCAGATAGCGGGCGAATTTTTCCGGTTGTTTGAGCCGTTTCAGGCTCGTACACACTGCCGCAAAGGTCTCCTGGGCCGCATCCTCGGCCAACTGCCGATCCGATAATATCGAATACGCCAGCCACACCATCGAGCGGTAATACCGCTCATAAAGCACTTTTAGGCTCTCCAGATCGCCCGCCTGCGCCGCTGTCACTAATTGCCCGTCATTTGTCTGTTTCACCGGCCGCCTGCTAATTCTTCATTATTCATTCGCTGATCAGCTTCTGTAAATATGTTTATTCTACCGGCGAAAAGTTCACAAAAAAATCGATAATTTCCCCAAATTTTTCTGCCCTCACAAAAAAAGCCGGCCCCGCCGACCGGCATTTATATTAAAATTATTTCGGATAATTTAGTTAATTATGGTGGGCAAAAAGCTATCCCAAAAGGCTCCTCTATACATTTTGAGATTTTCTTCCGAAATGCCTGGGGCCGGAGCCAGTGTTACTAACCCAATGCCAGCCAAGATATACCAGATAAGGACGCCGGCCAGAATGGCGATACAAATGGCTAATCCCTTGTTTTTATCAAAGCGAATACCAATTATGCCGAATATAAAAGCGGCGCGTACAAACAAAAAAACTGAGTACCTTAAAGAGGTGCCTTGCGGAGTACTTCAGCCGCCCCGGAAAAGAAAGAACATAGCTATGGCTGAAATTAATAGAGCGGCGGCGAATTTACCAAAACTCATGAGTATTAATTTACTAATAATAAATTTTTCAAATTTATTTGTCGTCGAATTTACTTTATTAGTATCAGGACCTGTTTGGTTTAAGCTATCTTAAATACTTTTCTTCAAACTCTTTCAGCGTCATATCCGTTGAAGGGCCCCTTATCACCATGACTTCACCGGATATTGGAAGCATTATGGTGGGCTCTGACTGGAATCCATCAAAGTCGATCAGCACGGTCTCTTTGACATGATCCGAAGTATAGGATTTAATTCTTTCCCGGCACGCTTCGGTCGGGACCACAGTAAGCTGAATCAGGCGTGAGGTTTCTCCGCCTGACCCATAAGTAACAATGAGTTCACCCTGAATCACACTTTCGATATCGGCTTCCGTCATGATAGCCTGGCCGTCTTTGGGCCCCATCGTCACCTTAACACCTTCTCTCAATTTAGTGCGGGTAAAGAGTAAGGTGTTTCTATCTTGCTGTACCTCCATAACTTCCCAGCCCGGCGGGGCATTGAAAAGACTATCGGGCAAATCAATATCCCATTGTATATCGTTGTATGTAAGTTTCTTGCGGACACCAAGGTCATCTACAAGTTGTGCCTGAACACGAACAGGTCGGGCCGTTTTACTATCAATCCAGATCTTGGCGCGACCTTGCCAGGGCCTAAGATTGATTTTCTCGAGCGATGTCTCAAAGACAACGGTCTCGATGCCCGCGATATTTTCCGCACCTTTTTTTTGTGTATCATCGGCTGTTGCGTTCTTGATAATGTTCCATAGCCTCAAAGCCTCCCGGTCATCAAATCTGGACTTGGAATCGACATAGTTCATTACCTGTCGAAAAACGCTGGGAATTTCCGGTTGATAACTGAGATAAATAATTTGCTTACCTGATCGTTTTAGAATATACACAGCATCGATCGCTTCGGAACTAACCGTCCACTTGAAATTTTCATTACTTTCTGCATCATTCACCCTAAGATGCTCATAGCGATACATACCGGGATCTTTAACATAGATCCTGGTTATTTTAAGGTTTTCGTGCAAGTTCTCAGATGGTTCAGTAGCGACCGTTTCTTCTCTAGCTACAAAGCTCATCGTTTTAACAGATTCAATCTGTTCAATAACATCTGCCCAACCTATGCTTGTCATACCAATTGAACCGTCGAACTGAATTATGACGATAAACACGGCAATTATTATCACCGCGGCGGCGGCGAATTTGGTTATTTTGTTTCGCATGATTATTTTTCCTATATGCGGCGGAGTTTTGGGCGGGGGTTGGTGTTTTGATTGCTGGTGGGCTTTGAGGGTGTCGTTCAGGATTCGGTCGTGCATTGGGGGACGGGCCTTGAAATGCAAATTTCCGAGGGTTTTTTTGATGTTATTTTCAGGTTTCATTTTTCATACTCGCTATTTAAGAGGGTGCGCAGTTTATTTAGACCGTAACGGTAGTGGCCCTGGGCGGTGTTGACGGAGACGCCCTGCAATTGGGCGATTTCCCTGAATTTCATAGCGCCGTGGTGATGCAGGATTACGGCCTCTCTCTGAGGGTAAGGCAGTTGGGCCAGGGCGTTATTCAAGCGTATGGATTGTTCACTGCCGATGACGGACAGTTCGGGCCCATCGGCATCCGAGGTAAGCAGGCTGGAATCATCGAGGCGGCGGGGCTGACGCTTTTGGGTGCGGATCCGGTCGCGGGCCCGGTTGATGATGCAGGCGGCCAGGTAGCCCTTGAGGCTGCCGGGGAGCCGAAAGTTTTTCGCGGATTGAGCGAAATTAACGAAGACATCGTGTAAGACATCCTCGGCGAGGTTCACATCATTTAAGAGGGCCAGGGCCAGGGTCAGTAAATAATCCTGGTACTTTTCATAAATGCGGCAGAGAGCATCTCTGCTGCCATAGTTAAATTTCCATTTAAGTATTTCGTCTTCCAGCATTTTAGGCCT
>LJUC01000160.1 GCA_001303695.1 Phycisphaerae bacterium SM23_30 | reverse complement strand
CCTATTCCACCGTCATTCAGGCCCGCGACTGGCTCCCCGACCCCATCGGCGGCATCACCTGGCTCGCCTTTGATAATCCCGCCCTCACCCCCCGCATCCCCATTTACGCCGGCGTCACCGAACTGCCCCCCGGCTTCTCCGTCGGCGATAAAAACGAATTCCGACGCGACTCCGCCGCCTGGGCCTTCAGACGCGCCGCCAAACTCGCCCAGCTCAACTGGGCCCGCTCCAGGGACCTGATCAACGACGCCGTCAAAAATTACGAAGACAAGGCCTTCGCCGAAATGCCCGCCATCGAAAACAAGGCCCTCCAGCTCCATCGTCAGAACCCCCAAAAAGCCCAGCAATTCCTCACCCAGTATTCCAACGATTTCGCCCGCACCCTCGTCCAGAAATTCTGGGAACTCGGCGACCGACTCCTCGAAAGGTAAAAAGACAAGAAAAAACGGATCAGGCGCCTTTTTATTTAAACTATTGTCAAAAAGATACTTACGACCGTCAATTTTATGGTCCTGCAAAAAGAAAGTTGTTTTTTTGCCGCGACTTATGTAACCAGCGTCTGAAAAGTGTAAAAATCAAGCTTAGAAATTATTAAAATGAGCCGGCTTCCTGAACTATGCGTAACTCACTTGCCGATAAATACTTAGCATCAATCAGCCTTCGACCGAACCCCCGCCCCGGTTGATATTAACTCGACATGAAGATAAACTTACTTAATAAAACGCCGGAAATTTTTTGAAAGGGTCCGCATGAAAAAAATTCTCATCTCCCTGGGTATCTGCTCGATTGTCCTTCTGGGCGTTTCCTGTAAAAAACAACCACCCCAGGAACTCCCCCAGGAGACCCCCGCCCGCCAAATTCAAACGGATCAACCTGAACAAACCCCGCCGAAAAACCCTCGCTTGCCCGTCCTGCAGGCCGGCAAATTGATCATGGTCGGCGGCCAGCCCCTCACCATCGGCCACACCGCCTCCCCCGAAGTCGCCGACTGGAACAACGACGGCAAAAAGGACCTCCTCGTCGGCACCTATATCACCGGCGCCGTCGAAATAGGAAAGGTAATGTTATTTCTCAACCAGGGCACCGATGAAGCACCCCTCTTTAGCCGGGGCGAATTCATGCAGGCCGGCGGTGAAGTCATCAGCGTAGGAGCCGGCTGATGCCAGGGCGCTTGTCCACGCGTCGTGGACTGGAACTCCGATGGCAAAAAAGACCTCCTTGTGGGCGATACTGATGGGTACATCTACATTTATCTCAACACCGCTACCGATGCCGCCCCCGTTTTGGTCCAGGCCCGGCTTTTACAGCTCAACGGCGATACCTTCAACCTCGGCGAACGCGCCAAACCCGAAATCACCGACTTCAACAACGACGGAAAAAAAGATCTCATTGTCGGTCTCGATAACGGCGATATTTTCCTCCTTATCAACACCGGCACCGACGCCGCCCCTGTCTTCTCCCAAGCCGCCCCCCTCTCCCTCAACGCCGGCCTTAAACCCCAGCCCCGCGCCTTCGACTGGAACAACGACGGCAAAAAGGACCTCCTCTGCGCCGACGAACGCGCCGTCGTTCACTATTTCGAAAACATCGGCACTGACGAAAAGCCCGCCTTTGCCCAGGGGAAAACCGTTCAAACCAATGGTGTTGATGTCGCCTCTTTCTATCGTACTCGTCTCGATATCACCGACTTCAACAACGACGGCCAGCCCGATCTCCTCTACGGCGCCACCAGCCGCGATGACCACCAGGGCTATCTCTACCTGTACCTCGCCCAAAAACAATAAATCCCCTGCCGCCCTTGCCACATTCAGCCCCCCCGGCTTCACCGGCGCGGTGTTGTTGCGCGAGGTGGATCGCGGTTTGGGGCTGATCGATGCGATCAATGCCTGTATCCCCGATCCCCGCAATCAGGACCTGATCGTTCATAAACAAAGGACCTTGCTGGCCCAACGGATCTTCGGCATTGCCCTGGGATATGAAGACCTCAACGACCATCAAACCCTGCGTGCGAACCCCGTATTTCAGACCATTACCGAACGCGGCATTAACGAACAGTTGCCCTTAGCTTCACCGCCGACCTTATGTCGCCTGGAAAACCGCATTAAAGAACAACAATTATACTTTTTTGCCGACCGCACCAGTTGCCATGAATTCCTGTCCAATCAGTTTCGTTTAGTGCTTTCGTCGGCGGCCTATGTATGAACGGAACTGGCCGGTGCTCAGGTCAGTACCATTCGGCTGAAGTTGTTGAAAATCGGGGCTCGGGTTCGTCATTCCGCCCGTCGCATTATCCTACATTTGGCCTCGAACTATCCTCTCCAGGGTCTTTTCTGTCAAATCGTTGAGCGCCTGCGACGCTGGTTCAACCCTGCTGTGGTATTCAGATAAACCCTGAAAAACCCGTCTTTGGCTCTGGGGGAAAGGAGGCCGTTTGCGCCACCCATAAGCTTTTATCCTTATTTATACGTAACTACCGCCCAACATCCCGACCACCCTGCCAATTGCACTAGCTTGCTACCCCCATGAGATATCCGGGTTAGGCCCACCGCTTTAATTGCGCCGGTGAAATCGCTTAGTTATTTCTCTCTCCACCTTTTCACAACGAAACGCACATAATCATCGTCGGCCCGGACCTCTCTGAGAGCCGCATCATAGTAGAAATTGCCGCCCGCTTTGTACTCGAAGTCGTCGGCGACGATCGATCCGTAACAGTTTCCGTTGGCATAAAGAATGATGTTCGCATTAGGGGCATAGACAACGCCGCACCAGTCGCTCTTGGCCTTGATGTCGAATTCTTGCTCGCCGGCGCCGGTGGCGTACAATTGAAAGGTCTGGGGAAAAGAAAAGCTTTCGCTGCCGATGCCGCTGTCAGCCCGGCAGTGAATATCTCCATCCACGTAGAGTCTTAACGAGGCGCCGCTTTTTACGTTAATCTCACATTCCTGGCCTACTTCGATATCTCCGGTTATGTGCAGCACCACGTCCCCGCCGCTTATTTCCAATATTCCCAGCGATGAAGTTTTCTTGATTTGAATGTCGGTATATTTGCCGCTCTGGTCCGGGCTCAGGATCAGGGTTTCGCCTTTGATGTCAATATCCGTACTCATATCGGGCAATGCCGGCGGGGTAACCTTCGGCAAAGGAGGCTCTTCCGTCATCGCATATCTATCCCCGGTGGCGGCGCCCAGATCCTTGATAACCGTATTTATGTCGCCGTCCACGCCCACCACCACGGCCCCGTTCACGGTTACACTCGCATTGAGAATAATCTGGTCCGCCAAAGTGCTGAGCGTGCCGATTTTTAATTCGATATCAGTATCGGCCGGGTCCTTGGAGTTGTACCCGTCGATTACGGTTCCGCTTTTTAAGGTGGTGCTGTCCTTGACCAGAATGGCGTGTTCAAACAGTCCCTGAAGCCCCAGATCCGCAGAAATTTGTTTTTCGATGGCGGCGGCTTTACCCACGGATTCAATAGTATAAACCCCGCCCGCTTTACCGGTGACGACATAGCTAAAGAGGGCAGCGCAATTCGGCAGCGTTTCATCTGTGGATTGGGGCAGGCCGAAGTCATCCCAGGGTTTGACCTTTAATTTCTCGTTCATTTCAAATAAGGCCTTGGTCAAGCCGGCGTCGGCGGCGCAGCGGGCCGTAATCTTCTGCGTGGTTCGGGTGGCAAAGACGCGGCTGTTCAACCCCACGCTCAACAGGCTCAAAGACATTAAAGTCACAATGGCGATAATACTCACCACCACCGCTAACACATGACCCGACATTCTTAATGACTGCCCTTTGTTCATATTCATCTTGATCCGGCTCCCCGTGCTTAATCTAAAGGTTGACGCCAACCCCGAATTGATCCTCCGCCTTTTACTGCTTCGGCGTGTATGTTGTCTTATCGCTCCAGCCACCTTTTAACTACGAAGCGGACATTATCATCGTCGGCCTCGACGTCTCTCAGGGCTACATCATAATAGAAATTGCCGCCCGACTTGTACTCAAAGGCCTTGCCGATGACCGCCCCGTAACAATTTCCCTTGGCATTAAGAACAATTTGGGCATGAGGAGCGTAAACAACCCCGCACCAGTCGCTCTTGGCCTTGAGATCGAAGGTTACTTCGCCGGCGCCGACAGCGAACAATTGAAGGAGCTCAGGATCGGGAAAACCTTCGTTACTGATGGAGCTGTTATTACGGCAAACAACATTTCCTTCCATGTAAATTTTTACGGAGGTGCCTTTTTTAACGATTAGCTCGCAATCCTGGTCCAATTCGATATCTCCGGTTATATGCAGGGCCACCTCCCCGCCGCTTATTTCCAATATCCCCTTCTTCATTACGTCAATACCGGTATATTTTCCGCTGTCGGCCGGACCAATAGATAAAGTGCCGCCGGCGACGGTTATATCCATGCCCATCTCGGGCAAAACCGGCGTGCTAACATCGGGCATGGAGGGCTCTTCCGTCATCGAATATCGAGATCCCGTCGCGGCCCCCAGGTCTTTGACGACCGTATTTACGTCGCCATCGACCCCCACCACCACGTCGCCGTCCACCTTGACGCCTGAATTGAGAATTATCTGATCTAATGAAGTGCTGAGCGTGCCGATTTTTAGTTCCACGTCGGTTTCGGTCGGGTCCTTGGAGTTGTAGCCATCGACCAGGGTGTCACTCTTCAAGACGGTGCTTTCTTTCGTTAAAATCGCATGTTCAAACAATCCCTGCAGCCCTATGTTCACGTAAACACGTTTAACAGCGGGTCCGGCTTTTCCTATGGATTCAATGATGTAATTGTTGCTGCCGCTGCCGGCGATTTTGAAGCTGGTGCCGCCGGAGAATTTATAGCTGGCGATACTAGCAGTTTTGTAGCTAAAGACGGCGTCAAAATTCGGTAAACTTTCATCTACTGCATAGGGGAGGGTGGAATCATCCCAGGGTTTGACCTTCAATTTTTCGTTCATTTCAAACAAGGCCTTGGTCAGTCCGGCATCGGCGGCACAGCGGGCCTTTATCTTTTCCGTAGTCCGTATGGCCATGGTGCGGCTGTTCAACCCCATACTCAACAAGCTCAAAGCCATTAATGTCACAATGGCGATAATACTCACCACCACCGCTAATACATGGCCCGATGCACTTGACGGTTGCTGTTTTTTCATATTCATCCTGATCTGCCCCTTACAGAATGTTTTTAGATTAATTGTGCAGGACCGCCGAAGAGACCACGTTAAAAGTCTGGTTGCCGTCATCAAGGGTAAGTATCATCTGGGCGGACCGCCCGACTTTTTTGAAAACACAATGGGTAACATTATTACAAACAGTCCAAACGGACAAGGTGGTTCTGGGTTCTAAATCTCCATGCTCGATCTTCAGGCTGCCGTTTGACTCAAATAAACGAATGTAGTGGTCAATTTCGGTGGAGTCTTTATCCTGATAGCAGTAAATCTCGATCCAGGCGCCGTCCTCACCCAGCAGGATTTTTTCCCGGCTGGCCCGGCGAATCACAGAGTCAAACGCCTGCCGCGCTACATAGGTGTCGGTGGCTGCCTCGCTAAATACGGTCCGGTGCATCCTGGTCCAGGCCTTCTGGCTGTCCGAAAGCACCATCCCGATGCTCAGCATCACAATCGCCGCTATGATCATGGTTATGACCAGCTCGGTTATGGTAAAACCCCGCCTAACGTTAAGGTTCTTTTGGGCCATGGTCCGATTTGCCTTGCTTGTTCTAATTTAAACCTCAGTTTAAAGTATAGGTGGTCAGTTCAAATAACTTGTCTGCATCATCGAGAGTGATGACGGTCTTTACCTGCTGGGTCCAGGCTACGATGACGTTCAAGGCCCGCAATCCGGTCTTGACGTCTTTCCAGGACAGCGTCACGTAGTAGGTTTCACCGTCTGAAACAACCGAGTAGGTTCCCAGCAGGGTAAAATCAGCCGGCTCCGCGGGACCGGCGCCGGCCGTAAGGGTCAACTCCGAACCTAAATGCACGGACGGATCGTAGGTCTCGGCGCCTTTGATGCCCCGCCAGCTCTCGCAAAACGTCAGTCCCATGCGGGCCGCCGTCATCTGCATGTTAGCCCGCTTGGCGTCCAGCGTGGAATGATACCTGCATTTGGTGGTGGCCAGCACCACCACCGTCAGGATGGCGGCGGCGGCCAATATCTCGGTCAGGGTTAAGGCCCGATATCGTCTCAATCGTTGAGAAATCATAACTCTCCTGCCCATTTGCTAATAATTGCTCAATTGAAGCAAAAATTATATATCGGTCTTTGTTTACTAAATGCCGCTGTTTTGGTTGCCGTGGTTGCCGCCTCGCGGTTATCCTATCCGCAATCCAACCACCGACCGCAACATAACATATGTCTTAACTCGGCTCGTACGGGGCCGTTCTTAATATAGATAGTGCGGTTCGGACGTTTTTTTGTATTTTATAAGGGAATATAAAAACGTTTTTAATGATTGTAGGTGTCCGATAAACTCAAGTATTCTTCTCTTTATATTTGGCAGGATGTAGTGGCCGGAAGGGAAATGGTGATAGGGAGATTATTCAGCGGGGCGCCATTATCCGCCGTGGCAGATGTGCAGGGCCTTGACGTCGGCTTCGTCTTCGACAACGAAGGTATCATAATCGTCCCGGGCGATGAATTGGTCGTTGACGCTGACGGCGATAAGGGCGTAACTATAGTTCATGGCCTTTAAGACGTCGGCGACGGTCATGCCGGGTAGCCAGGGAAGTTCCTTTGAATTTACCGTTATCATGCCTGTCCTTTGACCAAAAGCTCAATCGCTACGTTGGCCTCCATGTTGGCGACGATTGCCACCCGCGCCGAACACAAGCCCATACTGCGATCGGTCACCCCGTCGCCGCAAAAATAAATACGGCCCACTCTGGTCACCTTGAGCGCGTCGGTATTGCCCAGACCGGAAAGCCCGTTCCCGCAAACCATGAACTTTTCGGGAAAGTGCCTGCTCCAGGTCTCGATGAGCCATTGTTTTTCCTCGGCGCGATCAAAGGCCTCCACCAGCAGATCGGCCGGGCCCATGATAGAAACCAGGTTGTCGCAGGTGAGCTTGATATCGTGAACGGTCAATTGGATCCGCGGATTGATAGCCTTGAGATAATGAGATAAAGCGGCTACTTTCTTTTGGCCGAGGTCGGCTTGAAAAAAATACTGACGGTTCAGGTTGGACTCTTCCACCCGGTCAAAGTCCGCCAGGATCAGTTTACCCAGGCCCGCCCGCACCAGCGCCGCCGCTGCGTTGGAGCCCAAACCCCCGCAGCCCGCGACCGCAACACACTTTTTTTCCAGCACCTCCGTGGAGCCGGGTACGTTATGGGCAAATAGCTCTTTGGTCATGACCGATTTTTTTAGGATTATTCCTGGTACGGCCGGACGATTTCGACCAGTTCCGGCAGGTCGATGCCCAGTTCTTTGAGCCGGGCGAGGGTGGGGATGCCGCCTCTGGTCCAGCCCTTACGCTTATAAACCACGTCCATCATCTGTTCATATTGATCCTCGCGGTATTGGCGCAAGATCTTAACTTTTTCTGCGCTGCTTTTTGCGGTCGGATCGACTTTTACCAGCTCTTTGAGCTGCTTGTCATAGCGATCCTGTCGCGATTCGTACTCCTCCGCCGTCACCGGGCCCATCATCCGATAGGGCGGATAATCATCTTTGCGGTGACCGTAGCCGAGCAGGCGGCAAATGATCCGCTGCAGATTATAGACGCGGGCGGATTGCTCCAGCATCTTCTCTTCGCTCATGTCGTCGATGCCGAGCATGCCTTCAACGTAGCGGAAGTAACTGCGGACGTGGCCGGGAACCTTGTTGGCATCTTTTTCCCTGTAGTTATCGGCCGGCACCACGTCGTTCCAGATGATTTTGCACAGGCCGAAAAGCCCGAACCAGGTCCGCCACAGGGGAAAGTAATACAAGGCCTCGGCCTTGTCTTCAAAGGTGGGAATCTGGTTGTTGACCATATCCATAAAAATCAGCCAGGATTCATCGTGCTGGGGGCCTTTAACGGCCATGGAATAACCCCCCTGCTGGGCCAGCGATTCTTTGGTGACGTACTCGGAGACCTCCAGCCCTTTGACTTCCATGCCGATATCCTGCAGGAATCGTTCGTCCGCCCCGTATTCGGCGACCCATTTCTTCTTCAGCCAGCGTATGCCCTGGCCCACATCGACCCCGAAGCCTTCACCTTTGGCCATCTGGTGCAGCAGTTCCAACGCCGCGGCAGTATGGCCGAATTTCAGCTCCAGACCGCCGGTGTGTTCGGTGGTGATCTGGCCCGCTTCGAAGGCCTCCATCACAAAAGCGGTGCAGGTAGAAAAAGAAATGGTGTCGATGCCGTAGGTGTCGCAATAAAAATTGTATTCAATGGCGAATTCCGGGTCGAAACAGCCCATATTGGCGGCGCCGGCGATGGTTTCATATTCCGGACCATCCACGATGACCTTCTGGCCTTTATAGGGGCCGGTTTTCAACTCGAACGGTTCGGTGGCCTTGGCACAGGCCATCGAGCAGCCCAGCCAGCAGCCGTCGCACTGGTTCTGGGTCCAGTAATTGTTGCGAAAGACGTCGCAATATATCTTTTTCGCCTCCGGATGCGAGCCAAATTTATAATTCATCACCGGCAGAATGTCGTATTGATCCATGACGTCGACGATGTTGCCGGTGCCCACCTGACGCATGCGGTTCTGGAGGGGATCGAGCCGGGCCATCTCGGCGTTGATCTTCATGCCGGCGTTCCTGATCTTTACCGCGTCGGCCGGGTGATTGAGGTCATCGACGATCTTGATAGCCCCGGTGGGACAGACGTACGCACAAGAGCTGCAGCCGATGCAGTGGGGATCTACCTCGCCGAACGGCATGGTCACCTGACGATGCATGCTGCGGCCGGCAAAATTGACGATGTCCTCAATGACAAACTCCTCGCAGGCCCGTACGCAGCGGCCGCAAAGAATGCAGGCCTCTTCTTTGTCATCGGTGTGGTCGCCGCGAAAACGCGTTTCCGTTACGCCGCAGGTCTTGGCGACGGCTTTGACGGGTCTGGCGCTGGGCCAGCGGCTCAGATACATCTCCGCCAGCAGCTTGCGGTGCTTGACGACTTTTTCCGAGTGAGTCCAGACCTTGATCGGTTCGCGCACGGGGTAATTACAGGAGGTGACGATCCTTTTATGGCCTTGTGCCTCTTCGATTTCACAAATACACAGCCGACAGTTGCCGTCGGGAGCCAGGTCCTTGTGATGGCACAAAGTGGGCACCTTTTCCCCGGCGGCCCGCACCGCCTGCAGCAACGTGCTGTCTTTGACCGCTTCCACTTCTTTATCGTTAATGGTTATCTTGATCTTCTCGGCCATTGATTTATCTCCAATGCGTTTTCTCTTTCATATCTACTTTTTTATAATTCACGCTTCTTTGTCATTCCCACACCTTTGTCATTCTGAGCGAAGCGAAGCATCTCGATTTCCGATGTCTTTAAGACCCTTCGCTTCGCTCAGGGTGACCATCCGACGGGTTTTGTCAGGCTTTTTTAATGCGTTGTTCGTATTGCTCCTTGAAATAACGCAAACTGCTGATCACGGGAATGGCGGCGTTTTTGCCGAAACAGCACAGGCTGGTTGCGCCGACCATCTCGGCGACTTCTCGTAATAAACCGATATCGCCCACCTGGCCGTTGCCGTTACAAATACGATCTAATATATTTTTCATAGCGAATAATCCCTCCCGGCAGGCGGTGCATTTGCCGCAGGATTCGCCGGCGAGATATTCGATCCGCTCGCGAACTTTATCAACGATGTCATCCGATTCTTCCAGCAAGCATACTTCGCCGGCGCCTAAAGCGGCGTCGGCCTGTTTGAGAGAACCATAATCCAGCTTGACGTCGAGCTTGTCGGCCGGTAAAAAACCGCCCGCCGGCCCGCCCATCTGAACCGCCTTAAAATTAGTAACGCCGAGCTTTTTGACCACTCCCTCAAGCGTCGTATCAACCGGCACTTCCATCACCTGAGCCTTCACCCCGGCGCCGCGGACGGCCAGCCGCCGGGTGGGGCGGTAGTCGGCGCCCTCACCGAAGGCGCCGGGAATCTGGGCCCACAGCTCGGCCGTGAGAACGATGGTGGGCCGGTCGCCAAAGCCCTTTTCGTAGTAATCAACATAAAGAGATTTGGAATCCGGGGCCTTACCGGCCAGCGAGCTAAGCATCGCCGAGGTTTCGTCGGCCTGCAGCCCGCCCCGGCTCAGCCGCACCGTAATATCAAAACCGAAATCTTTACCCTGGATGTTTTCACCCAGCCAGCCTTCTTCTTTGGCCTGCGCCGCCGCCTGCGCGACAACGGCCTTGCCGGGCTTGCTGATGTAAATTAAACCTTCCGCGGCGCCGACGGCCCGCCCGCCGATCAGCATCCCCTCAATCACCGCATGAGGATTTTCCGCCGCCAAACCGCCGTTAACCGGTGAATTGGCGTTACAAATAACGTAGGCGGCGCCTTTTTCCCGGCGATAACTCCTGCATCTCTGCAATTTTTCCCCGGCCGACAATTTGCCGGCGCCGTACAAAGGCGCCTTGCTGATCTGTTGCATTACAGAACTGTCGTCTTCGGTTAGGGCCTTCTTGAAGTGTTCATAGCCGCCCTTTTTCATATACCCTTTAATATCAGCCTTTACTTCTTCGGCATGTTTGAATTGGTTTTCGTTCATCCCTTTCATCATCGAGGCCAAATGATACAGGGCGCCCTTGGTGGCATTAATCCGCAGGGAAAGCTGCTGAATCGCTTCTTTGGTAATGCCTCCCTGTTGCTCGATAATGTCATTGAGCATCTCCAGGGCGAATGCGCGCTTGCGCTGATATTTTTCCGCAATCCGGTCCACCTGGGCCCGGTCGGTTCCATCGCTGCTTAAATAAAACGAAGCGTCCCGGGCCATCTTGTTTTCCGTGATCGACCAGGGGCGCAGCAGCAGGTTGTTTTTCAGCACCAGGGCCTTGATCTTTTTATCGCGAAAGACCGTGCCGATGCCGCCCCGGCCGGCCTGCTTGGTCCGGGCCGCCCCCCGCCGCCAATCCCAGAACGAAAAATTCAGAACGCCCATGCGGGCATGTTCGGCCCCGCGCCCGGAAGAGACCACCGCGATGTTACGTTTGTCCTGTTCGTCGTCGGCGTACATCTCCGTTAATTCTTCGGCCAACAGGTGCGTATCGACGCTCTCCAGAGGAGCCCTTTCAATGGTGATTTTTCTCTGAACGGCGTCGATATAGATAATGATCTCCTCGGCGGCCTTGCCCACGATGCAGAGGG
>LJUC01000159.1 GCA_001303695.1 Phycisphaerae bacterium SM23_30 | reverse complement strand
TTCGCCAACCGCCCTTGACCTTATAGATCGATCGGCCTTTGGCTGCTCGTCTGGCCGTTGTCTTTTTCTTAAAAGTTTTTCTTGCCATAATAAAAATCCCCTAACCAGCTACTTTGCATATACCGTCACTTTCATCAAACATATAAAATGGTTCAAAATAGTTACGTTTAATTTCGCTTAACCTTAAAGCACGATTGTATATAATACCAGTCACCAATCTTCCGTCCCAAGATGAAGCAACCGCATTATGACCACTTCCCGACGTGATATAATTACCTGCATTTTGTGTATATGGTATAACTTGTGGACCAGCTCTCAAAATACCGTCACGATAAAAACGTAAGTTTGTACCATCGCAAGTAAAAACGATGTGATGGATCAAGCTATCCACGTCAATTCCGATTCCAGTATCCCAATCAATCGTCCCGCCCCAAAAATAATAATTGTTGTTAAATTCTAAAATATAACGATTTTTTTCAGCGTTAGGACCGCCGCCATCGTTAGGTAATTGAAGCCCAAATCCAAAAATATTTGCTAAACTGATATATGTATCGATTTCGACTATGGCATAAATTGTCCAGGGATCATTCGGACCAATAGGAAGTCGCCTGGCAATACTTTCTAATTTTTCAGCACCAGCCGCAAAGTCCAGAGAAGTCCCGTAAGGAAGCCAGGACGTAGGCTTCCAAGTACAGCCTAAATTTATAGCGTTGTATTTATTACCGCTTAGATCATTGATTATATTGCCTGTGCCTTCATTCAATGACATCAACGATATAAATTCCTTGCTTAAGGGATTTGTTGTGTTTATCTGTGTTCCTCTTTTTGGTTTCAGCATATTAAACACTCTGATAATTCCAGCGTTGACACTTTGCCGTTACCGTGATCGTATCGGTGACGCCGGATCGGTAACAATATAACTTAAAATGCGCTACGTCTTTTATGACCATTGATACCTGGTTCGGATCGATCGCGTTGTCGATCTCGAAGATATACAACGGAGTATCATCGTAATTTGTCGCGTCAAGTGACGCCCGGACCTCTACTACCAGGTTATCCGTAGGACCTGGCGGGAAGTCGGCGTCGATAGTGACGTGAGCGCCTTCGCAGCCGTTAGTCTCCAGGTCAACATCGACCGACCAGGTCCCGACGGTGACGCCGACGGCGTTTATAATAGTTTGCTCCGCTAACCAGTTTTTAACTATCGTCCCGCCGCCGCCACCGCCGCCGCCGGCTGCCATCAGCCGCAAATATTCAAAGTTGATACCGATTATAATATCGATCCACTGATCGGCCTGCGCTGTATTCGATATAAACAACTGCGTGAAAACTGTTTTTATAGTGGTTCCCAACTCAAGATTTATTTGATCGTTGCTTTTCCTGTTGATTCGGATTGACGCCGCCGCTGTACTCGCTGACACTTCCTCTACGTAAATATACTCTCCGGCTAAAGACCAAAAAACGTCCTCTCTTGCCTCGTCCAAATTTATTCGACGGCGCAGATAATTGTCCCAACCGCGATTAGCCTGGTCTTTTAATCTTTTGTCCCAATGTAAGATTTCTCGATCGTTCATTTTTTCTTAAAAAGCCATAACAACAAAGCGCCGACACCCAAAGGCAAGGCCAGGCCCAGGCCCCCTACTGCTATTTGACCGGCCGGCGTCTGCATAACTTCTTTTTGCAGCTCTACAAGTTTATATGCCTTTTCTATGGTAATTTGAAATAATCCGGTGACAAGCGCGGCCGCACCGATCACGATCCCGGATATTAACAAGACGGTGACAAAAATTGGATTTGTCTTTCGGACCTCGACTTCGATGATCAGTTTCGTCGGCTGATCTTCCGGCGTCGATATACTTCGCAGGAAAAATTCCTCTTGTTTTTTGAGCCGTTCCTCAATCATGTATATCTGCAAAGCCTTGATCCAGGTCATGCCGGTCGATCGAAAGTGCAGCTCTACTCTGTCACCGACTACCAACGGTTCTTCCCAGTTTTCTTTCGGGATTGGTATTCTCTGTAACATGATTTATTGATTCTCCCATACCGTAATATATCTAAAAGTTATGCCGCTTTGATTCACCCGGTTATCAGTCCCAAGCTGAAAGCCGGTCGTTGTAAAAGCCTGGATCGCGTTTGTCGTATCGACCCCAGCGCTGAAATACATCGTATTATCACCTTGCCCGTATTCGATACGATGAAGCGCATCGGCCACTCCTGGAGATTTAACAATTACCCAGGCATATAAGGCATTTGCAAGATTGACACCAATATCCAAATTGCGATTATCGTTGCCATCACCAACATAAGTCCCGGTTTTTATATGCGACCTTTTGGTCGGCGGGATCGCTCTTGCACCCATTTTACCATTCCCCGACGCCGGCGTATTGATTCGCCGCCGTTGCTATTGCGTATATGGCCCCGCGATAATCGTCCACGCCCCAACCCATACCAGGCGTCAGACACTTAAACCAATTATTACCGCCGGCCCTTGTTGTCACTGTATTATCAAAGCCTAAATAAATATTCCCGGTATTGTCGGGATCAGAATCGATCCAACAGGCTTTTCGATTCGCGTTCGCCGCTAAAAGTTCCACCGCCGCGACGCCGACAGTCACTTCCCCCCAGTTTTCCGGCGTGACGTCGCCGCGCAACTGTTCCAAAATATCGGCAAGGTTCGCGGCCGTCACCGCCCTATTATCGATCAATGTCATTAACTCCGGCGCTTCAGTTGCATAAATGATAGTCATGTTACCCGTTTGGCCGGCCGGCGTCGTGATATACAATCTTTCAAACGGTGTATTTAGGCCGGTCTGTGCTATATACTGGATCGCTGGCTCTCTTGTGTTATTGACCTTGATCTCAACGTAGGAAGTCTGGTCCGGTGATTGCCATACATAAAACAGGTTCCCGGAAATATCGAATTTCTGATCAGTCAGCGCAACCGATAGATCGATCTGAAAAGTCTTTGGGACACCCATCGATGCGCGCCTAACATAATCGATCTTTTGTGCAAATGTATTTAAATCTAAAGGCTTCATTTTTTAGTCACCAAATATAGAACAATCGCAATTATTAAAACGATTCCCCAATTAAGGCCGCCGGCAAGTGACACTTCATGCTCGACAGTCGCAACCGGCTGTGTCCCTGTTGACGGATAGCCCAGGCCAAACAGGCCTTTGACCTGGTCATAAAATTGCTTGCCCAGGACCAGGATTTGTTCTGCCACGTTTGCGCCGCGATCAACTTCATCGTTGTAGTGTATAAGATTCTGCCCTTCCGGATAACCGGCTCGCGGCTTTTCTGCGATAACCTCTCGCGGTTTGTCCCAGGTCGATTTGATCTGGTCCCACAATGTAGTCACTTTTTTAGTCTGTTCGATAGCCCAGTCAAGTCCCTGTTCGATTTTATCTGCCGGCTTTGTTGTCACTACATCGGCAAGCTGTTTGCTTTCGGTCACTTTCGCAGGGACTGAATATTGCTGTTGATACGGTGTCCCGATCCAGCCCTGGAGCGCCATTTTTACAGTCTCAAAGATCGATGGCGCGTCCGGTGACGTTGTTCGATACGTTTGACCGGCCCCGCCGGCCGGCTGCGTGATCTCACTGACTATCTTTTCACGTTGCGCGGTCGGAAAAAACCCGCTTCCGACCTGTGACTGGTTTGTTTGTAATAAATTAGTGATCGAATTTACTGCTAAATTTGTTCCAAGCCACATTTTACTTTTTCCTTAAAATCAAAAACGCCACGATAGCACCTGGCAGAATTAATTTTTTTACATCGATCGCCGGCGCTGTCTCTGTTGTCACCGCCGGCGTCGTGAAATACATCGGCTGATTTACGTCAGTTGCCGGCTCCAGGCCCGGAATTTTGCCGGCCTTTTGCAGCTCATATCTTTGCTGTTCCAGTTCTAAAAGTTGGCGCTCGTGTTCTAACTGGATTTCACTTTGCGCCCTTAAATGTTCCTGTAATGCCTGATATTCACCTAACGCGATTCTATATTGTCTTGCGCCTGATCCCATGTCACTTTTTCAATAATACTATAAGCAATAATGCCGCGATCGCGATAATAACAATGTCACTCCGTTGTTTTTCTTCTGGCAATTGCGGTCCATAGATCGGTAAAAATGTCGGAGCCGGCTGTTGCTGCGCTGCCAGAATGTTACTCAACTGCCCTATCAGTCCGGCGGTCCCGTTTGTCGGCTGTTGTATAGTGATCGCCGGCCTGGCTGCCGGCGCTTCTTCCGGCTTTTCAAAAAGAGATCTCAACTGTGTGTAAGCCTGGCCGGCCTGTACAGCAACTTCGCCGATCGTTGCGCCGGCCTGACCGATAACTTTTGGTAAGGTCGGCAAGGTTTCGCCGATCTTGCCGATTACCAGGCCCGTTGTTTTAGCAGCCCCGCCGGCGATCTGTATTGCCCCGGTCCCGACGGCCCCGGCGGTTTTCAATGCGCCGGCCCCCAGGGATCCCAAAGTCGATATTGCGCTGCCGGCAAGTGATCCGATCCCGGACGCGATCCCGCCGGCCGCACTTGCGGCCCCGCCGATAATTGATCCGATACTCGCCACCAATGGCGCCAAAAAAAACATAATATGTCACTCCAAAAAAAAGACGATCCTGTTTCGTCAGGATCGTCAAAACCCTATCCGTCACCTCTGACACCCTGGCAATAGTGTCAATTTGTTATCCGGCTGCCGCAGCCGCTTCGACCGCCGGCCTGATCAGTTCGACGGGAAATACATCGATAAAGTCGTCGGTCCCCGGATGCGCTACGTCCAGGATCAGATCAAGGCTCGATAATTTGCTTGTGTCCAGGCACTCCGTCAGCCGGCCGTCTTTGACAAACTCCAGGACATAATAACCTTCCTGCAAAAGTTCCTGGAGCCTGTGATTAAGCGCTGCCGCCGACCCGGTTCGTTCAGGAATTTGCATTTCGCAGTCCAGACGATTATCGGCTTGCAGACAGCCGGCGATCCGATACTTAAAGACCTCTGTGCCGGCCTGTAAAGTGATCGTGTTTTGATTCGTCAGGCTAAACGGTAATATGGAATCGACTTGATCACCGTCACTGTGTGTCTTTAGCACGATAGACCTGTACAGGTTCGATACTGGTAACTGTATCTGATGTTTTGCACTTGCCGCCGTCACCTGGGACCTGATCATATATTCTTTGTTCGTCATAAATGCCGTTCCCGGCGGGACCCCGACGGCCTCGACACTTGAGACAAACAATTGCGCTGAATCGACCGTCACCGAAGCCCCGTCGAATGTATCATTCATAACATCAAGCCCGGTTCCCCAGGTTACGATCAGCTCCAATGTAGCAAGGCCGGCCGAATCAAGTAACGAATCGATCGGACGGACCGCGTCCCACATTTCAAAGTCGATCCTGGCCGCGACTTTCAGGACAGAATTTGTTTTGGCCCCGTAGCCCGAAAAATCTTCGGCATAGATATAAGGCCGTACATGGTGACGCTGTTCGCAAAGCCGATGTAGTGATTCCATATCATAGTTTTTGATCACGTCCCGGCCGTTTGCCCTGATCATAATGTTTTTGACCAGTTGCGCCGGGCAAGAATCTTTCGGACCGCCTTCTGATCCGGCCTCTCGATCGAGCTGACAGATCAATAAAAGATTCAAACATCGGTAGGCATAGTTTCGCGGTAGTGGCAAGGTCCTGGTCTGATTTTCGGCAAAGTCGATTGAGCCGATTTCACGTTCCAAAATTTTCATAATACATACCTCACAATTTTACCTTGATAAAATCATTAACCGCGTCACCGTGTCAAATCCTGAAATAGGACTTGTACAAATCCGGGATCGGCAGGACCCTCAAAACCACCGCAATTATTAAAATTGCGACGGCGATCTTGACGGTCTGATTCATCGTCGGGATATAGGATTTTAGTGACATTTTTTTAACCTCCAGTCTTTAGGTTATACATTTTACGGCCGTAAACGGCCTTAACTTACCCAACGATACCGATCCCATAAAAAAATTGTCAATAAAATTTTTCAATGTCACTTTGTCCTTGCGTTACGCATTTTACCAGGTGATTTTTTGCGCTGCAGGCACTTTTGTAACCACGATTTGTATGCCCGATAGTGCGCGACCCTGTGAGCTGCGCAGCAAAAACCATCGTAACAGGTCCAATATCGCGTCTCATAAATTTCTCCACACCAACGGCATTTTTTAGTTTTCATATTTTCATAGTAACGCATGTTTGAATCCAAAAGGTTCTTTTTTGATAGTTGCCCTGGATTGCGTAACGCAAAAAAAAATTACGTCAGCCGGCAGAAACCCCCTTAAAAGACCGGCTGACGTCCAAGCAAGGAAACAATCAACCAAAGATTCGCGATTTCAGATCGGCGATAATATTTTCGTGACCATCGATCTGTTTTTTGAGATCATCGATCTGTTTTTGAAGTGACTTTGCTTCTTGACGATCCTGTTGATCTTGTGCTATTCCACTTCCCTGTTTTTTCTCGTCCATGATATAAACTCCTTTTTATAAAAGTTACCAAAAAGCCGGCCCGACTTCCCGTGATCGAGCCGGCACTTTGAGAAGAAAGATATTATGCCTGTTGATCCGGTTCCTCCGGTTCCTGGTCAACTTCTGGCTCTGATGTTTGTTTTTGAATGTCGCGAAGTAAAGACAGGACCACTTTGTCACTCTCTATCCGTTCCGCCACGTAGTTGTCGATATTGGCCGATATTTCAATGAAGGTCTGATCCAATGCATAAAGTCGATTTATTAATTCATGTAAGGCCCCCAGTTTGGCGATCTCCAGTAATTCGATTCTGTTGATTCCCTGGTTCTCCAAGTCCTTAAGATCGTCAACAATCTGCTGGATTTCCTCTTTTAATGTCACTTGATATGTTTTCGGATTTTCCATTTTTCACCTCTAATTGTTTGGCCCTGATTTTTATACACTGTTCACAAAGTATAGTCCGATTGTGCTTATTGCTATTCCACAAATCAAACGTAGCCCATGATAAAGTATATGTATTTTTATAGCCGTATTTCGCACAAGGCGTCCCGGTCAAGTGCCATTTTTTCATTGTCACGCCATATCGAATAAAGTCTTAAAATCGTTAATTTTGACCCTGGCCGATTCCTGGCCGGCCGGCAAGTTTTTACGCAATTCCTTTTCAGTCATTTTTTTGGTGTTCTTTTGCGCCTGTTTAAATCCGACGCCATGATTCGCACCGCCGCAAATACAATCACAATCCGGCTCTTTAGCGTTGTGACATTTCTCGTCACATCGTCCGACTAAACCGTCCGAATTATAAACAGCTATTAAAGTCGTCATTGTCACGCCCTGCCGATCTCAAAGTCCTCTTTTCCGTCCGTCCACTTGACGTATTGATATTGCTCGAGCGCTGCGATCTTTGCCTCGATCTCCGATCCCAGAAGTTGACGCAAATAGTCAATGTCCCTCGGCTCGTTCGTATTGAATATATAAATTTCCTTCGCTTGCCTTGTTAAGTCCCGATTGATACCGTAAGGAGCCGGCGTCACGCCGATTAACTGGATATTTTTATGCCTTCCGCGCTGGACGATCGCTGCAAAAGGATCGGGCAATTCATAAGGCGTACAGATCGAATCGATTTCCTCGACTACAAAAGTCAGATTGCCCAGGCTGTAAACCAGTTCAGACAGTTGCAGGATTTCAGCTTTCGACCGGATCGGCCTGTAAACGATCCTAAAATCCCGCTTGTAAAATTTTCGCCAAAACCAGGCAAGTTCCCTGGGATTTTCCGGACCGAATGTCACGCCCTCGACATATTCACTCATAAGATCGAAAACAACAAGCCTGGTATCGGTCCGGATCATCTTTTTGACCAGATAAGACTTGCCGGACCCGCGCTTGCCGATTACCAGAATGATCTTTTTTTCGTCCGTCATAATAAATATTTACCCAACAGCATTGAGCCGCCGATGATCACAAGCCACTTAATACAAAAGATCATGCAGTCGTATAGCTCGACCTCTTGCCGAAATTTTATTCTTTCTTGCATATTACACCTTGACAGGCTCTCTAAATTTATCGCCTTGTTTTTGTGTAGTGACATTGACCGGGCCCGACCGTCCCTGGCCGGTTTGCCCGGTCGATTTTGCCTGGACTTCCTGTCCGGCACGTTTAGCGCGTTCGGCCTTGATTAGATCGAATCGTTGCTGCATAATCGGTGTAACTCTGCCGACGATTTTAAGCCCGTCCAGAAGATCGGGCGGTATCAATTCGCCGACACCGTGACGATTTAAGATGTTAGTCAATGGCTGCGCAACCGAAAGCGCTTCTTCGTTTGTCAGTTTCAGATCAGCCAGTTTGTTATATTGAGCCCAGGTCAAAAAAGGCCAGGCGATCCACTCTGCGACGTCCTTTTCATCGAGTAAATTATCGCCTGGCCCGGCCTGTGTTCGCGATATTGTTGCCGACTTTTTTTCGTCCAGGTCCATGCGGTCTAAAAGCCCTTCAAAGTCAGGATTGTCACCGGCCCTGGGATAAGCTGTCACTTTCGGCGCTTGTTGTTGTTCGGCCATACGCCGCTTTGTCTCTGCCGCTTTTTTGGCCGCCGCCGACCGTTGCTCGAAAGTGATTCGCGGTTTTCGCGGCTTACTGTCCTTTTTGCCCTTTGGCCGGCCGATCTTCGATTTCTGTCTTGACATTATAGATCGTCCTCGACTTCCTGGTCCTGGTCCTGGTCCTGGTCCTGGTTCTGCCCTGGAGCCGGCTCTTGTTCTTCGTCCTGTTGTTTGATCCCGGTCTTTTCTTCGAGCGCAGCGATTCGGTTTTCATGGTCCTGGATCGATCCGATCGATTTGACCTTTACCCCGGCCCTTGAGATCGTAAAGACCCCGTCACACTTTTCACAGGTTATCTCGTTGCCGGATTTTAGCGCTGGCCCGTTACAATTCGGGCAATAAGCTGCCTTTGGTTTTTCTTCTCCGTTAGTCATAAATGTCACTCCTTTTCTTTATAAACTCTGAATATCTTTTTCGGATGTCCCCACGTTGTGTGTTCGATCCCGATGTAAACGATCCTGATCCGCGTAAACAGATCGCACTTTTTAAGCTGATTGTGTAAGGTTTTATTTGCAAATATCTCAACAACTTCGCCGTTGTCCAGTTCGATCGGCCAGGATGAATT
>LJUC01000158.1 GCA_001303695.1 Phycisphaerae bacterium SM23_30 | reverse complement strand
AATGGAGCCTACGAGACTCGAACTCGTGACCTCTTGCATGCCATGCAAGCGCTCTCCCAACTGAGCTAAGGCCCCGCTCAATCAGTTCTCAAACTCTCATCGGATGCCTTCGTCATAATCCTTAAACAACCGATTATATTACCAACTGCTTCATCATATTTCCACTGTCAAATTAGTAAAAACTCGGTTTCCGTAAATGACTATCAATCAAGCGTTTCTGTCGAATGAGTCGTTGACGGACCATGGAATTTCCCTCTATCATTTGGCTGCGGCAATGTCATTCTGAGTCCCAGCCCGTATCTACCTTACTCGACATATGCCTATACCTTTAATCCGGCACGCTAATCCGAGCCGAACCGGCATCGGAAAGTCGAAAGGAGGTAACCGGGCGGGCCTACTGTCTGGCCGACGCCTCCAACGAACCCATCCGGCCCGGCGATCTATTAACCACCTCTGATATCCCCGGGCACGCCATGAAAGTCACCGATTACACCAAAGCCCAGGGGGCCATCATCGGCAAAGCTATGAGTTCCCTCAAGCAAGGTCAAGGCCTGGTTCAGGTACTGGTACCAAGACATCGAAGAGGCGCTGGCTGGGGCGCCCAATGGATCGACTCTTATATTTAAAGCCGGTTCGGTAAATACCTTTGACGCCGGCAACCTGGTAATTAACCGGCCGCTCATACTCAAAGGACGTGATGCCTTAATACAGTGAATCGCCACATAGGATAAGTGAGTCTCAGAATATAAACTTAAATTGTTAAAATAAAGAAACTACTTACTCCCCTGCATCAGGTCCATAACTTCGCTGCGGCTGCGAGCATCTTTGCGGAAAAGTCCCAGCATCGCCGATGTTACCATGACGCTGCCCGGTTTCTTAACGCCTCGAATAGTCATACAGGTATGAGTCGCTTCGATGACCACCGCCACCCCCTTGGCTTGAATCTCATTCATAATGAACTCGGCGATCTGAGTCGTCAGCCTTTCTTGAACCTGGGGCCTCCGGGCAAAGCTCTCCACCACCCGGGCCAGCTTGCTTACCCCGATTATCTTCCCGTCCGGTACGTAGCCCACGTGCGCCTGACCAATAAAGGGAAGCAAATGGTGCTCGCACATACTGTAAAAAGGTATATCCTTTAACAGTACAATCTCATCATAATTCTCGGTAAATGCTTGTTTTACGTACTTGCGCGGATCGTCGTTAATCCCCGAAAATAATTCCGCGTACATCCGCGCTACCCGGTTGGGCGTCCTCCGCAGCCCTTCTCGGTGGGGATCTTCGCCCAATGCCAATAATATTTCTTGCACCGCTTTTTCCAGCCGCGCCAGGTCAATTCCTTTATTTTGTTCTTCCTGCTCGTTCATTTTTATACCACAAATGATTCTATATTATTGTATTTACTGACTTTATGACTGTGATTATTAAACCCGATTCTAAATTCAACTAATTTTTAGCGACCTGAGGTACTCCAATAACAGTCGCACTCCATAACCGGTCGCCCCTGCACTGCGAAACGGTTTTTCCTTATCGGTGTCGGCCACGCCGGCTATGTCCAGGTGAGCCCAGGCGGTATCTTTAACGAATTCTCCCAGGAACGCCGCGGCACTACAGGCGCTGCCCTCGCGACCGCCTACGTTCTTCAGGTCGGCTATGGAGCTTTTCATTTGATCGAGATATTCCTTTCCTGAGGGCATAAGCCAGACCTTCTCGCCGCTGATCCGGGCGGCTTTTTCTAACTTACGCTGCAAAGGGGAATTATTGCCGAACAAGCCCGCCATATGCTCGCCCAGGGCAACCACGCACGCCCCGGTGAGGGTGGCCATATCCAGGATGACCCTGGGTTTGCTCTGAGCAGCGTAAGTCAAGGCGTCACAAAGGATTAACCTGCCTTCTGCGTCGGTGTTGTCGATCTCCACGGTCTTGCCGCAGAAGGTGCGAATAATGTCGCCGGGTCGGTAGCTGGTATGCGAGGGCAGGTTTTCCGCGGCCGGTATCAGCCCTAACACCTTGAGGGGCAGTTTTAGTTGAGCCAGTCCGGTTAAGATTGCTAAGACGTTACAGCCGCCGGACTTATCGAATTTCATGGCCGCCATTTTCTGCGAGGGTTTGATGCTGATGCCGCCGCTGTCAAAGGTGATGGCTTTACCGACGATCACGGCATCCGGCGGAGAAGATTTCTTGGGGTGGGGACGTCCCTGATATTCGAGTATGATTAAGCGTGGTTTGCTAACGGAGCCGCTGCCGACGGCCAGGATGGCGTTCATTTTTAATTTCTCTAATTGCTTTTCATCCAACACTTTACAGCGCAAAGAGAATTGATGCGCCAGGCGTCGGGCGGTACGGGCCAGGGTGGGAGGATTAATCTCATTGCCGGGTTTGTTGGCTATGGAGCGGGCTCGATTTTGAGCCTGCCCCAGGATGATGCCGGTCTTACGTCCGGCATTAATTTTCAGGGCGTCGGCGGCCTTGGGTTCGATGATAGTTGCGCTTAACTTCTTTATTTTCTTAGAGTTATCATTTTTTTCGGAAAGGTAATCTTGATAAGCATAGCGGCCTATGATCATTCCTTCGGTGAGGGCCTGGCCCACAAGCCGGGGGTCGTGTTTTTTCTCTATCAAGGTATGCAGGGCCAGGGCTAAGCGGGCAATGCCGATTTTATCGGCGGCGCGGACGGCGGTTCCGGCGGCTTGTCGTAAAGTGTTTATTTGCAAGGATTTCTTATCGCCCAGGCCGACCAGCATAATCCTTCGACAACCAAATTTACCCAAAGGGTAGAGAAGGGCGGTTTCGTCGGCCTTGCCGGTGAAGTCACCGGTTTTTAACAGGTTACTAACAGCCTGGCCGGCGGCCTTATCAACAGCAGTCAGGGCAGGGGGGAGCTTTTTCGTATCTTTATATATACCAAGAACTAACAAATCAGCGCGAACCTTGGGAAGAGGCGTTTTATCCACAGTAACGCGAGTTTGGGGCGTGTTTTGGGCCATAATATCGTTCTCCTTGCGGCAAACGGGATGCTTCTTAAAGTGCTTTACTATAAAGCAAAAACGCTAAAGGGAAAAGAAAATTCACAGGCGGATCACCCTGATGCAGAGGTAAATGAGACACAATTTTGGATGTCATTTATCCATAAATCGCCGCCAAAAGGGCGAAAAAAGCATGTCAAGATGGCAGGAATTTTCCTTTGGTGAGCCCAAAAAATGTTAAGATAGGTAAGATGTAGGGGTTATGCGGGCGCAGCAAAAATGGAGGTTTTGCAAAAAAGCGCGAATTTTTGCGAATTTTTGATGAGAAGTTAACAGGTTTTGACAGGAAGTTGACCACTTTTGCGGGGTAAATGACCGGTTTTGGGGGTAAATGGGTGGGTTTTAAAAAAGCGCCTCCATTTTTGCTGCGCGCGGGAAAAATTTTTCGTGATTTTGGCATGTTTGGCACGGATTTTGCTATGTTAAAAATATTTTCCTAAGTCATTAATTTACAAAGATTTATAATATTGCGTCTCAAAGGTAACCGGGGATTCCGAGGATTTTAAGATTTTGGGCAAGGTTGCGTAAAGGCAAAAGAAATTAGACAGGATTTAAAAGATTGACAAGATTTATATGATGAAAAAGATGAAGAAGAACGAACAACGGGCAGTTGATATGGGGGATGGAAAAGGCTTGTGAGAGGAAATCCGGAGGGGGTATAATATCAGGGTACATATAGAACTGGTATCTTAGCAAAAAGGGGTAAAATGAAGTGACCAAATTTCGGTATCAATAATCCGGAGAAGGTGCATTTGGGCGGGGACGGCGGATGAAAAAACTCGGCGGTCGGAGGCGAACCGATGAGTAACGCAGAAGAAAGCAAGGACAAGTCAAAGCAGAAGGCTGCTACGACCGCTTCGTTTGATAGTGAGGTGTTGGGGCCGGGGAGTATGGTGGGTCAGTTTCGGATCGAAAGGGAGCTGGGGCGTGGGGCGGCGGGAGTGGTTTATCTGGCTCATGATACGAAGCTGGATCGGGCGGTGGCGATTAAGAGTCTGCCGGAGGAGGTGGCAAGTAATCCCTTGGTGAAGTCGCGATTTGAGCGGGAGGCGAGATTGCTGGCGGGGTTGAATCATCCGAATATCGCCACGATTCATGAGGAGATAGAAGAGGCCGAGGGGAAGAGTTATCTGGTGCTGGAATATATCGCGGGGGATACGCTGGCGGAGAGGATACAAAAGGGGCCATTGTCTATAGAAGAGGCATTGTCGATTGGTCAAGAGATCGCCGAGGGGGTGGCGGCGGCGCATGAGCAGGGGGTGATCCATCGGGATTTGAAGCCGGGTAATATCAAGATTACACCGGAGGGAAAGGTAAAGGTGCTGGACTTTGGTCTGGCCAAGGCGGTAAGCGGGGAGGCAGAAGATCAGGAGAGCACTATTACCAAACCAGGAAAAGTGATCGGCACACCGGCTTATATGAGTCCGGAACAGGCAAGAGGTACGCCGGCCGATCATCGCAGCGATATCTGGTCGTTTGGCTGTATTCTTTTTGAGATGCTGACGGGGAAGATTCCGTTTAGGGGAGAAACGGTATCGGATACTTTGGCAAATATTTTACAAAGCCAGCCGGAGTTGGAGAGACTGCCTGAAAGCACTCCAGCAAATATAAAAGTTTTATTGCGTCGCTGTCTGGAGAAGGAACCGAGACAACGGCTGCAATCAATGGCTGATGCAGTGATTGAGATAAGCGAGACCCAGAAATTACCCCAGATTGCGCCGCCGGTGGTGAGTTCAGGCGGGGCGGTTTCGGCACCAGAGAAGAAGGGGCGATTGATAGGGGCGGTATTATCCTGCGTGGTTATTGTTATAATTTTTACGGTAATTCTGAGCAGGTATCTTAATCATCGAGAGGCGTCTGATTCTTACTACATTTCGTTTCCCATGGAAACATTAGGCCAATCTTGTTTTACTATTTCACCTGACGGCCGACGAGTAGTTTATATTAGTTTAGAAAGTAGAGCAGGTCCTCTTTACCTTTGGGAAAGAGGTCGCTTAGGTTCCAGGTCAATCAGCGGTACAGATGGTGCAAGGGATCCATTTTTCTCACCGGACGGCAAATTTATCGGTTTTGTGGCAGAGGGAGAGTTTAAGGTTATGCCCGCCGAGGGAGGAACACCTCTGTCGCTTGTTGAGGCGCCCGAGCCTCGGGGCGCCAGTTGGGGAGAAAAGGGAATACTTCTGGCACCAACTCATACGGGAGATTTAATTTGGGTTCAGATCGAGGGAGAGAAACTGGTAAAGAAAGAGTTCGTTGCCAGCCCCAATCATTTAGAGAAGGAAAGCAGCCTGCGTTGGCCCCATTTTCTGCCGGGAGGCGAGGCTGCGATTATAAACGTAAAAACGGCGGATATTCTATCTCACGATGATGCAAGACTTGCGTGGCTGGATATAAGAACGGGCGTGATTACCGATCTAGAGTTAAGAGGCACCTATCCATGCTACCATAAGGCAAGCGGCCAATTGATTTTCTCCAGGGGCGGTCGGCTCTGGGCATGCGTCCTTGATTTAGAGGATAAAAGGATCAGAAGTCAACCTGAGTCGATTGTCGAAGGTGTTTTACAAACGCCGGTTGGTTCTGCGTATTACGATATCGCCGACGATGGAACGATGGTTTTCATGCGAGGAAGTACCGATATTTTTCAATCTGAGTTAATTTTTAAGGATCGTAATGGGGCCCTCATAAGTACAATAAGCGACCGCAGTTTATACAACCCCAGTGTTTCTCCCAAGGATGATTGGCTAGCGGTGGAAATACAGGCGGCGAACGATTATATACGCATATATTCTTTAAATCCTCCGTTTCTCGGCAGGAATCTACTTCGCGAAAGCGAATGGGAGAACAGCATCCCCATCTGGACGCCCAAGGGCGATTTTATAACATTTAGCAGGGATCACGAAGGTTGGATGAACATATATCAAGTTGAATTCGAGAATCCTTTGGAACTTAAAACTCTGACCAAGCCGAGCTCAGAGCAGAAATATCCAACGTCCTGGTCGCCTGATGAAAAGCACCTTCTCTTCACGCAAGCTGACATAGAATCGACGGGCTATGATATTTACATTTTAACGAAGGAAGACAAGAAAGCGGAGCCCTTTGCGAACACGAATTTTGATGAATGGGGGGGTATGTTTTCACCTGACGGTAAATACATTGCTTACACCTCAAATCACGAGGGGGGCAGGTTTGAGGTTTTTTTAGAGCGGTTTATTTACGGGGACGCACCATCCGGCCCGCCGGTTCAGATTTCGAGAGAAGGAGGTACCAGTCCCGTCTGGTCAGCCGAAGGCGATGAAATATTTTTTCTCAACGATAATAAGATGTGGTCTGTTAGTATGAACTTTGAATCAAGCATCCCTGTAGTTGAAGGCGAGCCTAATTACCTGTTTGATGTTGGCACAGGTCAAGAAATGATAGCTCCAAGGCTGGTTCGAAAATTCGACGTCACGCGCGACGGCCGTTTTATATTAATGAAGAATATACAGAAGGATATTCTTCCGGATCGAATCTTCATCGAAAACATTAATAAAAGATTGCTAGAATTACGAAAGTAGAGTAGATGAATGGGCGGGGCAAGGGCCGCCAGTTAACCAATAGGTTGTTGGGTGGCTGTTGACGTTGTCCACATCGTGGGGGCGTTTCTAAAAATTTAAAAATAGGCTTTGTTTGCCGTGATAAGATGTAAATCATTTTTATATAAAAGGTTACGTCAGTTATGTAATGCTGATGACTTATTAATTTTTAAGAAATGGCCGGTAACGACTTGACATTAGTTGGCGATTTGGTAGAATTACCAAGGAGGCATAAGAGGTTGTTTTGAGGGTTGCTTTATGCTGGAGTAGGATTACCGGCGAGCCCTTAATTAGACGTAAGCGATTTATTATTAAGAGGTTATAAACATGGAAGCCGAGACCCAGGCGAGATTTGAATTGCGGACGCGGATTATCAAGGCACTGGCGCATCCGACGCGGCTTTTTATGATCGATGAGCTGTCGAGAAATGAAAGGTGCGTTTGTGAGTTGACCGAGATGGTCGGGGCCGACACCTCCACCGTCTCCAAGCATCTGGCCATTTTAAGGGGGGTCGGGCTGGTCCAGGACGAGAAGCGGGGCGTGCAGGTTTATTACAAGCTGCGGGTGCCGTGCGTACTTAATTTTTTCGATTGCGTGGAATCGGTGATTAAGGCCAATGCCAGTGAGCAACTGCGGCTGGTTGAATAGGAGATAAAATTTTTTGTAGATATTGTTGGCGATTTTACCAAATAGCCACTTGTTTTGATTCACGGATTACGGAGAGAGAGGCGGATTTTTTTAAGGAATTGCCTGGTGAGCTATTTTAAGGAGATGCCGCCCTTACTGCGTTCGATGGGTAAGGCATTGAGGGGATTGGATTTGGAATTCAAGGAGTTATGAAGCGGGAAGCGAAGATATTTGCCGGGTTTATTATTATTTTTGTACTGGCGTACGCATTGCCGTTGGAGGAGATCAAGGTACAGGGTGCAATACAGGAGGCGTTTCGGCTGTTGCAGTGGTACGCCCGCAACCATACACTGGCCTGCGTGGTGCCGGCGTTGTTTATCGCGGGGGCCATTATCACCTTTTTGTCGCAGGGTTCGGTGATGCGTTATCTGGGGGTGCGGTCCAATCCAATCTTGGCCTATGCGGTGGCGTCGGTGGCTGGTTGTGTGTTGGCGGTATGTTCCTGCAGCGTTTTGCCGATGTTTGCGGGGATATACCAGTTAGGGGCGGGGTTGGGGCCGGCGACGACGTTTTTATATTCCGGACCGGGGATTAACGTTCTGGCGATCTTTTTAAGCGCCCGAGTTCTAGGCTTTGAGATCGGGGCGGGCAGGTTCGTGGGAGCGGTAGTCTTTGCGGTGGTGATCGGACTTTTGATGGCAATAGTCTTCAGGAGAAGCGAGCGGGCCAAGATTGAGGCGGCGATGCAGATGCCGGAGGCGGAAAGGCCCAGGCGCCACATGGCAAAAAACGGGCTATTTCTGGCCGGTATGATTTTGTTTCTGGTGTTTAGCGACTGGTACAATCCCGGCAACGTGGCGGTAAGGACCGGCGACGGCCGGGAGTTCAAGGCCGTTATCATCCATGAGACAAAAGATGCCGTTCGATTCCAGCTTGAAGAGGACCTCGCCGACAACAAGATCGGCGACAAGATCACTCTTAACAAGAGCGAAATTACGGGCATGCAGGAGCAGCAGAGCTGGGTCATCCGGCTTCATCACCTTCGCTGGTATCCGGCTGGTCTTTGCGGCTTGGCGGTAGTGGTTATGGCGTGGCGCTGGTTTGAACGGGAGGAGCTGCGGGAGTGGATGCATAACACCTGGGATTTTGCCAAGATGCTGGTGCCTCTTTTATATGGGGGAGTGTTTGTGGTGGGTTTTGTGAGTGTTTTACTGCCGGAAAGGCAGGTGGCGGCATGGGTGGGGGAGAACAGTCTCCAGGCCAATTTCGTGGCGAGCGTTGTGGGCGCTTTCTGGTATTTCGCCACGCTGACGGAGATACCCATTACCCAGGCGCTGATGAATCTGGGCATGCATAAGGGACCGGTGCTGGCGTTATTGTTAGCGGGGCCGGCTTTGTCGTTACCTAATATTCTGGTTATCGGCCGGGTTATGGGGGCCCGCAAGACGATGGTTTTCGTTTTGCTGGTGGTGGTAATCTCCACCGTGGCAGGGATGATCTTTGGTGCATTTTATGGATAAGAAAGGAAATGAAATTTATCATGAAAAAGCTGCAAATCCTGGGCACCGGTTGTGCCAAGTGCGATAAGCTGGCGGCGAACACCGAGTCTGCTGCTAAGGAATTAAATTTGGAGTATCAACTGGAAAAGGTGACGGACATCGGTGAGATCATGAAATTGGGGGTGATAATGACGCCGGCGTTGGCGGTGGACGGTGAGGTGAAGGTGGCGGGGAAGGCGCCGTCAGTGGAGGAGCTTAAGGATTTATTAGCACGTAATCTTTGTTAGAAGGAGCACGACATGAAGGATAAGGTATGTGAAACGGCTGCGGCACCCAAGTTGATATTTTCCTGTTCGGGGGCGGCGGACGTGGGGGAGATAGCGGATCGGGCGGCGCGGAAGATGACACGGGAGGGGGCGGGCATGATGTTTTGTCTGGCGGGGG
>LJUC01000157.1 GCA_001303695.1 Phycisphaerae bacterium SM23_30 | reverse complement strand
CATCTGCGCCGAAACTGCGTCGATGGCTACGCTGTCAGCCGAGGCCAGCATATAATCTTTCACCACCGGCATCATGGTCCGGGGACCCGCCCCGTCGCCCGCCACCGTCCCGTCGGTGACCGCAAAAATCCCGCTGTGGATCTCCTGCTGAATCGCCAGCAGATCCACCAGCGTCTCGTGAATCACGCTGTGAGTATAATGGCGCTTGCGATTCAAAAGCCCTCCAAAGGCGTTTTTCATCGCCCCCGTCATCGTGGTGTAGATGTGGCACTTCATGGTCGGCAGATGAATAATGTTTTTCTCGAAAAAATAATCCGGAATATGGATTCCTCTGGGAAATATCTTGTGCAGCGCCAGCATCTCGGCTTTCGGTTCATATTTGATCCACTTCATATCCCCCGGCTTAAAATTATATTTCACCGGAATGTTATAGTCGGCCAATACGTGACTGTAGCGATTAAGCCGTTCGCCTTTATAGGCGTTGGTTACCACCGTACGGTTCTCCACGCAAACAACGTCTTTATAGTTGCGTTTCCTTAACGCCCGGATCACCCCTTCCAATTGCCACGGAGTGGTGTTGGCGCTCAAAAACGGCAAATGCCAGGAAATGTTATCTTTGAGAATCGTGGTCTTATCAACCGGCAGGGCCTGCTTCAGACCCGCCCTGTCCGCCAGCCGATCGATATCGTCGATCACGGTTTCCGGTTGGGTTTTGATGACCGCAACTTTTACTCGTGCCATGAGTATATCCTATCTGTCAAATAACCGGACATTAACAAAGTTGGTTTTTGGCGTATTTTCCCAAATCCAACTTTATAAAGACTTCAATAAATAATATAACCGCCGTTAAAACAGGTCAAATTCCCGGCCTTTTGTAACTACCCATACGGCTATCAACACCCAGATAACCAGGTTAATCAGCGTGGGAACGTCACGACAAATCAACTCCGTGGGATCGGAGCCCTTTTTGCTATGATAAATCAGGTAAATATAACGAAACAATCCATACATTACCGACGGCATCGTCAGCAGCATGGCCCGCGTGCCAAAAACCTGCAAGGTGCGGCTATCGACCGTATAAAGAGCATAGCAGATGATGGTTGCGGCCGTCACCATCGGTATCACCTGGTCCAGAAAGGCCACGCTGTAATCCTGCAGTACCTTGCGGGTGTGTTCGCCCGCCCCCTCCACCGACACCAATTCGGCCCGGCGCTTGGTGAAACCGAGAAACATCGATATCATAATGGTGCACAAGACCAGCCAATGCGAAGGTGAAACCGAGATAGCCGCGCTGCCGGCCAGAATCCGCAGGACAAAACCTCCCGCAACAACCATCACATCCAGGATCGCGACATGTTTAATCCCGAATGAGTAAGCCGCATTAACGGCCAGATATAACAACGCTATCAATAAAAATTTACTCCCCAGGCGCCACCCCGCCGCCAGACTGACTAATACCAATATAACTATCAGAATCAAAGCCGTGTTGACGCCCACCGCTCCCCGGGCGATGGGCCGATGCCTCTTGACCGGGTGCAGCTGATCTTCGCGCATATCGCGCAAATCATTCAAGACATACATGGCGCTGGAAACGGCACAAAAACAGATCAACGCCGCCAAAATATTAAAACACGCCCCCCTCTCCTTATACATCCCCGAAAACAACAGCGGCGCCGCCACAAACCCGTTCTTTATCCAGTGCACCGGCCGCAGCGCCGCCAGTATAGCCAAAATCTTGTTGTCTTCTTGATCGGTCATAATCACTCATCAAAAACAGGTTGGGCTTTGCCCCTCGCGTAACTCTTTTTTAATTCTTCTCCTGATAACCGTTTGGATGTTCACGGTGCCAGCGCCAGGCAGTCTCGATAATCTCGGTTAGCGTCTGATATTTCGGCTGCCAGCCCCATTCTCGTTTTATGCGTTCGGAGCCGGCCACCAGCCGCGAGGTATCACCCGGCCGGCGTCCGGTTATTTCGGTGGGTATCTTGCCTCCTACTACCTCTTCCGCCGCTCGTATGACCTCCAGAACCGAATTGCCCGTCCCCGTGCCGACGTTATATGTGTAACTTTTACCCGCCTCTACCGCTTTCAGAGCCAAAACGTGGGCCTCCGCCAAATCATCAACGTGCACGTAATCGCGGATACAGGTGCCGTCGGGTGTGTCATAATCGGCGCCGAAAATACTTATTTTCTCCCGTTGACCCAACGCCGCCTGCAGCACCTGCGGAATCAGATGGGTCTCCGGGTCGTGGGCCTCGCCGTATCGGCCGTCGCTGCTGGCCCCGCAGGCGTTAAAATAACGCAATAACACATAGCTCCAACCATTGGCGGCGGCAAAATCCTCGATCATCCGTTCGATGGTGTATTTACTGACCGCATAAGGATTGGCAGGCCCCAGCGGAGACTCCTCGGTCAAGACGCCCTGGGATACCGGGGCATAGACCGTCGCCGTGCTGGAAAATATTATCTTCTCCACCTGGCTGACCTGCATCGCCTCCAGCAACACCAGGGAATTCCCAATATTATTACGGTAATAATGACGGGGATTTACCATCGATTCGCCCACGGTAATCGATCCGGCAAAGTGGGCTACCACCTCGATGCGGTGCTCTTTTAATACCCGGCGTAGCTTGTCACCCTCCGCCAGGTCCCCTTCTATCAGGCAATCGGCAGGCACCGCCGCCCGGAATCCTTTACTCAGGTTGTCATAAACCGTGACCTCAAATCCCCGCGATACCAATAGCCGCACCATCGCACTACCGACATAGCCGGCTCCGCCAGTCGCCAAGATCCTCATTTAAGACCTTCTTCCAGCTAAAGTAACAATTTGTGCCTATCAATGATTAAATAAAGTTATCGGACTTAAAAAACTTATCTCCTTCACCAGTTCTTCGGCTCTACTATCAGCATTCTATAAAGCTAATAATAAACTATTAATTATTTTAAATCCAACCATTGCCGTAGTTTATATATCGAGACGACACCATAATCGGCGATAATTTTTACCTTTCACATAATGTTGCCGCCTCAAAGGTTGAAATAGAATCAACTCCCGACGATAATCATCAATCAAATATGATCTTTATGATTAATGAATAAACATTAACAAGTTCAACAGAAAGGAAACAACGGAATATGTTCAACATACACCAAACAAAAGCCGGTGCTCATGCCCGTCGAATCCGTATGCCCAAGGTTAATATATCACCGGATAAAAAACTGCTCCACCCTGCCGAATGGGCGCCGCGAATCTTCGCCGATTCCGCCGCCTATTCTGACATCGAACCGCTCTTCAGGGCCGGTATTATAACTGGTATCACCACCAATCCTACCTTAATGAAAAAGGCCGGCGCCAAAAGCTGGGCCGAGGCGGAAAAAATCTCCAGGGACCTGCTCAAGCTCGTATCCCCTTTTCCGGTTAGCCTGGAGCTGACCGAGCTTACCCGGGAAAAGATGATCGAGCAGGCCCGCCTGCTCGATAGCTGGGGCGACAACGTGGTTGTCAAAGTTCCGGTGGGGGGCTATCCCGACGTCGATCCCTCGTTCGATCCCTATACCGGCTTAAAGGTCATCCATGCCCTGTGGGAAATGGACATCAGGACTAACGCCACCTTGATCTTTAACTCCACCCAGGCCTTTTGGGCCGCCAATGCCGGTGCTACTTACGTTAGCCCCTTCCTGGGCCGCATGGCCGACTACGCCTATAAAAACGACCATCCCGAAAGACCCCCCGGCAACTGCCTCTATTGGATCGAGGACCATAAAAACACCAAAGCCGATCAAATGGTCTTTAACACCGAGTATGTCGCCTCCGGTGGCCCCCGGAAGGACATCGGCGTCAGGTTAATTCAGGAAATATCCGTTGTCTTCACTAATTACGACATCCACTGCCAAATCCTGGCCGCCAGCCTCCGCAACTTCGCCCAGGTCTCCGAGTGCCTCCTGGCCGGTGCCGACGTGCTCACCGTCCCCACCCAGGTCCTGGAGCAGGTGCCTTTCCATCCCTTAACCCAGGCCGGAATGAAAACGTTCTTTGAAGATTCGAAAGTGTTCGATAAATGAGCATAACCCCACGCCAGCGGGTTTTAAAGGCATTGAATCATCAGCAGCCGGATCGGGTCCCGATTGATTTTTCCGGACATCGATCCTCCGGCATTGCCGCTCCCGCCTATCCCGGGTTGCGAAAATATCTGCACCTGTCGGAAAAACCTGTCCGCGTTTATGACGTGATCCAGCAGCTGGCCGTCGTCGATCAGGACGTGCTGGATCGGTTCGGCATCGACACCATTGAAATGGGCCGCGGCTTTTTGCTCGAAGATAAAGACTGGAAAAACTGGACCCTGCCCGACGGAACCGACTGCCAGGTGCCTTATTATATTAACCTCGAAAAACGCGGCGACGATTGGTATCTGCTTTCCGACGACGGCGTTCCTCTGGGGGTGCAAAAAAAAGGCTGCCTTTATTTTGAGCAGTGTCATTTCCCCCTGGCCCGGCGCGGCATCGAAAACGACGACTTCACCGACCTCGAAAAAATGATCACGCGCACCGTCTGGGCCGGCGTACCCCATCCCGGCGCCCATTTGCCCTTAAATGAGGCGGGCCTGGCCGAGATGGCCCAAAAAACCCGGATCCTTCGGCAAACGACCGATCGGGCCGTCATCGGCCTGTTCGGCGGCAATATGTTTGAACTGCCTCAATGGCTCTATCGCATGGATAAGTACTTTACCTACTTGAGCCTCTATCCCGAAGCCGTGATACAGCTCTCGGAAAAACTCTGCCAGATCCACCTGCGTAACCTGGAAAAATGGCTGGGCGCCGTAGGTCCTTACATTGATGTAATTGCTTTTGGCGACGATTTCGGCGGCCAGAACGGCCCCTTGATCTCGCCTGAGATGTATCGCCGTTATTACAAACCCTACCATCAAAAGCTATTCCGGAGGGCCAAAGAGCTCGCTGATGTGAAGGTCATGCTCCATTGCTGTGGGGGGGTCCGCGAATTGCTCGGCGATCTGATTGAGGCGGGTCTGAACGCCATAAATCCCGTCCAGATCAACTGCGCCGGTATGAATCCTGCCCAACTCAAAACGGAATTCGGCAAAGCCCTCACCTTCTGGGGCGGCGGCTGCGATACCCCTATCATCCTCGCCGCCGCCGCCCCCCCGCAAATCGCCCGGCATGTCAAACAGCAGATCAAAATCCTCAGCCCCGGGGGCGGCTTCGTCTTTCAGCAGGTCCACAATATCCTGGCCGACATCCCCCCCCAAAACATCGCCGCCATGTTCGACGCCGTCAACGAAGCGTCTTTTTAATTTAACCAGGCTAACGGCACAAATCGTACCTCACCTTAAGTCCGATAACGTCTCAATTCCTCGCACCAGGTTAAAAAAAGCCCGAGGCTTGGCCCCGCGGACCTCATCCGAAAGCAAATTTCGCCTTTTTAAATACCCTAACGTCCCATATTTTTTATATTTGGCCTGGCCGCCCGTCGATAATGGTAAAGGAATACCAGTAAAGTTACGGTAATTTTGCGCTCAGCCGAGTTCGACGGACCCAGCGTATGATTCGTAAAAACAAACTGCCCGAGCGGGGATTGTTCTTATTGACAACGGCATTGATGTTGGCGGTTGCAGCTTCGGCATATGCTCAGTCCGGAGTAGCCGAGACATATCCCGGCTTCTGTACCGAACTGCTCGAAAATTCACCCGGAAAGACTAACATCGGAGCCGACTTTTATCCCATGGAATTCGATAATTGGTTCCCCGTTCCTGCCCAGCTCTCACCCGACCGGATCTTTGTCAAAAGCAGCGTTAGGACCGCCGATAATCACCCTGCCGCTCTCAGCTACCACCCAGAATCTTCGGTATTAGTGCCGGAGGTTTCCGTTCCCTGCGAGGGTTCACCCGCCGATCTTTCCCCAAATGCGGTGCCGGAACCCGCGACCATGTGTCTTTTAGGGGCGGGCTTGTTAATGCTCGTCAAAATGAGAAAGATCAGACGCCGCCCCGCGTAAAGTACATCCCTGACCTCCGGGCGTGACTTTGTAATTCTCATCTTTTGTTAATCAAATGACAATTCTTACAATAATCCTCCTTTTTGGTAGATGTTCATTTGCGCCGCCGAGAAAGGCTGGCCGGTGATTTGTTCGCCGGTGGTAAGGTTTTTGACGGCGCCGGAATTCAGGTCCGCTTCGATTTCGTCGCCGTTGTTAATAGCGCCGGATTGGGGAGTATAAGTCATAATAGGCAGGGCCGCGTTGATGGCGTTGCGTTCGTAGATCACGCCGAAGGATTCGGCCAGGAGAACAGAAATGCCGAGGTTCTTGAAACAATCGACGGCCTGCTGGCGGGAGCTGCCGCAGCCGAAGTTTTTGCCGGTGACCACGATGTCGCCGGGCTTGGCCTTTTGGGCAAAGTCGGTGAAGCCTTCGAGATTGTCAAAGGTGTATTGGCCCATCTGGTTGATGTCGGTGACGGCGAGGTAGCGGTTGTGGTAGATCATATCGGTGTCGATATTGTCTTTGGGGATGAACCAGGCGCGGCCTTTGAACTTGGTGGGCTTGGGTGCTTCAGCAGCGGGCTTGGTCTTTTGTTCGGGGATCGTTCCGGCGGCGTAATCTTCTGATTTAAAGACCGCCGGTTCCTGTGGTATCTGATCGGCGGTGGTGATGCATCCGGCGACGGCGGAGGCGGCGACGGTGGCCGGAGAGGCCAGATAAACCAGGCCTTTGCCCTGTTTTCCTTTGAAGTTGCGATTGCCGGTGGAAACGGTTACTTCGCCGGGTCCGTTCTGTCCGATCTGGCCGGCAGCGCAGCCGGCGCAGCCGGCGTTGCCTACCAGGGCGCCGGCCCTCATGAACGTCTCGACCAGGCCCGCCTCCAGACACTGCTGCCAGATCTTGCGGGTGCCGGGGACGATCTTTAAGACCACGCCGGGGGCCACTTTTTTCCCGGTAAGCATCTTAGCCGTCACTTGCAAATCTTCGAACCTGCCGTTGGTGCAGGAGCCGATGAAGGCGGAGTCGATCTTTTGACCGCGGAGTTTCTCAACCTCGACTACGTCTTCAGGATGGCCCGGGCGGGAGATCAAAGGTTGAAGACCGTCAATATCAATTTCTATGGTTTGGTCGTAGTGGGCATCGGGATCGGGTTGCAGGGTTTTGAGGTCGATGTCGCTGCATTTTAATTGGGCCAGTATCTGGGGATTGGGGATGAATAAAATGATGGTGGCGGCCATTTCGGTGCCCATGGAGGCGATGGTAATGCGGCCGGAGAGGTCGAGGTTATCGACATATTCACCGGATACCTCGGCGGCGTAGCCCAGCAGGCCGTTGGCGCCGAGTTTTCTGAGCATGGCCAATACTACATCTTTAGGAGAAGCATGAGGTCCGGGTCGGCCTTTCAACACGAGTTTTATGGAGGGAGGCGTTTTGAACCAGACCCGGCCGTGGGCGAAAGCGGCGGCGATATCGACGTCCCCCATGCCCTGGCCGAAGGCGGCGATAGCGCCCATGATATTGGCGTGGGAATCGGTGGAGACAAAGACGCCGCCGGGTTCGATAAGGTTTTCGTCGATGGCTAAATGGGTGCCGATGCCCTGGTTAATATCATAGACGTTGAGGCCGTATCGACGGGCAAACAGGCGGCAGACGTGCTGATTGGCGGCGTAGTTCTGATCGGAGCCGCCGGGATTGCAGTCGAAAGTGAAGAAAGTCCGGCTGGGATCGGCCGGCTTCAAACCACGCTCCTGAAGATTCTTGACCACATTGGCGCCGCCGAAATCGCGGGCGGCGCGGGCGTCGATGAACACGTCCACGATTTCGCCGGGTTGTACCTGTTTATCAGAGTGAGTGCTGATGATTTTTTCGATCAATGTTTGAGCCATTTTATATCCGCCTTGTAATTGTTTAAGAATGGAAATTTACTATGAAAGACAACGAAAGTCACGAGGAAAAATCATAAGCATGACGGTCGGGGCACACATTAACTTTATTGAACTTCGAAAATTATCTGACCGCATTCACTCATGCCAAACGCCGATATTGCTGCAATAACATCCAAAGTCTATTTACCGTTCAAAAATCAATGATAATTTTCTCTGCGTTCTTGGTGAACTCCGGGGCGAGATAACATTTTAATTTATTTCTTCCGGCTGCGGAGAATGTCGAAGACGATCCAGAAGCCGGTGAGGCCGGCGATGAGGAAACTAACCCCCCCGATCATCGGTATGTCCGAATAGGGAAGGTTCGGACCGATGTCGGCATGGGCCAACATCGCCGAGGCGATGATGAGGGCGGCCAATACCAGCCCCAGCACCAGTTTGTCCGAGGAGCGGTTAAACTGGGAAACCGGATCTTCCAGACCCTTGTGCTGGAATTCGATCTTGAGCCGCCCGCTGCGGGTCTGGCGGAGGATATCTAAAAGATGGTCCGGAGATTCGCGGGCCAGCTGGATGAGGTCTTCTGAAAAGCGCTGGGTGTCGTCCAGGAGTTGACCGGGCGAAAAACGCCTCAATACCAGCGACCGGATGAAAGGCTCAGCGTGAGAGAGCATGTCGAAATTGGGATCGAGCTTGCTGCCGTTGGCCTCGATGGTGCCCAGGGCCTTGATCAGAAAGAGAAAATCATGGCGAATCCCCACGCGGTGGCGGCAGACCAACTGGATAATGTCGCGGAGCAGTTGAGGAACGTCGATCTGCTTGAGGGGCAGGCCGTGGTACTGCTCCAAAAGGTCCAGCACGGCGATCTTGAGTTCGGTGCGGTCGGATTCGTGGGGTAAAACGCCCAGATCGCGGGCGGCTTTGAAGAGCCGGTCGATGTCCTTTTTGGCGGCGGCCTGAATGACGCGGCTGAGGACCAACAGGGCGGTCTTATCGAGCCGGCCAAACATCCCGAAATCGAGTATGCAAAGCACATTGCCGTCCAGCACAAAGACGTTGCCCGGATGGGGGTCGGCCTGAAAGAAACCGTCCTGAAATATCTGCTTTAATACAATGTCGGCCCCATTGCGGGCCAGGGTTTTAAGGGTTTCGATGTCGGCCTGGGAATCGAAGAACTCGGCCAGCGGACGCCCCTCTACGAACTCCATCACCAGCACCTGGCGGCTGGAGTGCTCCCAGAAGATCTTGGGCACGTACACCCGGGGGTCTCCGGCGAAGTTGGCGCGGAAGATGTCGGCGTTGCGGCCTTCGTGCCGGAGATCG
>LJUC01000156.1 GCA_001303695.1 Phycisphaerae bacterium SM23_30 | reverse complement strand
CAGCACCGCGCGGCAGAAGGAATGGATAGTGGAGATGGAGGCATTATCCAATAAGTAAAGCTGACGGCGGAGGGGGGCGCCAGCCGCCAGAAAGCGGGTGCATTCATAAAGGGCCGCGCCGATGCGGCGACGCATCTCGGCGGCGGCGGCCTCGGTGTAAGTCAAAACCAGCAATTCATCGATACCACATGGTTCGGCCGCCTCGGTAAGCAGATAGATACAGCGCTGGGCCAGAACGGCGGTCTTGCCGGCGCCGGCGGCCGCCGTCAAGAGCACATCTCTATCGACGGTTTGAATCGCCCGTTTCTGTTCCTCGGTCCAATTAATTTGAGGCATAGGCAACCTAATATTATTAGGTAACGGCTAATTTTACACGAATATGATTATAACAGGAGTATAAGTTATGCCAAGATATATCTTGACAGGAATTTGATAATCCGTTATACTTGATGGGCATATCCTGAGGAATTGCAGAGAATTCCTAATATAATATTTAACTTGGATTGCGAGGTATGGAGACGATGGCGGAATTTCTCATTGGTTTGGGTATCATGGCGGGTTTATGGGTGGTGGTTGGCGTCGCGCGCAACAAACAACTGCGCGTTCCGTTATGGGGCTGGTTTTTAACAGTGATAGGTTTTGGTTACGCCACTTTTGTAGTCATGACTATTTTAGCGTTTTACCGAGAAGAACAATATCAAGCGATACTGACGATGGGGGCGTTGATGGCGTTTCCGGGATTGGTATTAGGAGTTTTTTTGTACCGATTCGCGTTCACCCAGGCCCCCAAATCAAGGTCGGAAACGTTGAAGCAATGACAAAGAAATAATTGATGCTGAGGGTGTGAATATTTATCTTTTTGCTAGCCTTAGGATATATAGAACGAATATGGACGCTTACATTCAAGAAAGGTGTAGATAATGTTTAAGAACGAAGTTGACCGCCGTAAATTTATGCAAGCTTTGGGGATAGGGGCGGCAGCGGCGGGAATGGGAGTGTCAATTCCCCAGGTGGTGGCTCAGAGCAAGGACGGCAATCCAATTGTGGAGGATAAGAGCCAATACGGCAAGTTTCTGGTTGAGAAGCTGATAAACGGCGATTACCCCTATCAGATCGACCCAAAGATACTGGGTCAGCCGGGCAGCGCCAGTCCGGACCGCAAGGTATTTGAGCCGTTTGAGGTGCCGGAAGAGACGAAAGAATTTTTCCGTCCGGCATCGGTACTGGATCGGGAACGGCTGGTGGAGAAGGGGGGAAAAGTACCTAACTTTACCCGGCTGGATTATGCCTTTAAGGATGCCTCCTGGTGGTGCCATAATGAGGCGCGGGGCGTGTTTCCCTGGTACACGGAAAATGGCGGTACTCAGGAGCTGGGCGAGCGGAGCCGACCCAATTGGAGGAATCTCCCGCCCTGGGATCCGCAGGATATCGAGATGAGCTGGCATGATGCCTCGCTGGCCATGAAGCGGGCGGCCTGTTTTTACGGGGCGTCTCAGGCGGGGGTGGCCGAACTGAATCATTTATGGATATACGCCCAAAATTCCGAACCTATCGAAGAGCCGCACCAAAGGCCCGCAGATCAACAGGAAACCGAAATTGACCCCCGGCGTTATTTTCCTAATGCCGCCAGCGGTCCGCAAACAAGATCTCGGCAAAGATATATCCCCCGAGATTTGAACCGGGTTATAGTGATGTTGTTTGAAGAAGACTATCATGCGATAGCGAATTCATACGGGAGACTGGCATCGGCGGCGGTGGGGATAGCCTATTCGCGGATGGCCTTTACGGCCTCCACCTTGGCCAGGTTCATCAATCATCTGGGTTGGCGGGCGATTGCCTCAGGCAACGGCGAGGGTTTGAGCGTGCCGATGGCGATCGACGCGGGGCTGGGGCAGTTAGGGCGTAATGGCATTTTGATTACCCCCAAGTACGGCCCGCGGGTGCGGATCGCCAAGGTATTCACCGATATGCCGCTGGTTGCGGATTCGCCGATTGATTTCGGGGTGGATCAGTTCTGCCAGGTATGTATGTTGTGCGCCGATCATTGCCCGAGCCTGTCGATTACCAAAGGCGGTAAAACCTGGGACGGGCTGTGTCCGCGTAATAATCCCGGAGTCTATAAATGGTACGTACAAACGGACTCGTGCAACGCATTTAACGACTTTAGCTGTTCCAATTGTAAAAAGGTATGTCCCTTCAATAAGCCCAATAATTTTTGGCTGCATCGGCTGATTCGCCGGACAATTTTGGCGCGCTCTAGGTCGCTGGATAAAGTGATGGTTTCTTTGGATCAAATGAGCGGTTACGGCAGGGACCTGCAGGCAGCCGATTTCTGGAAATTGAATCCCTGCCAGACTATCACCGGTCGCGAACCGGTTTAAGGAACTGACGGAGATATTCTTATGTAAATTGATATCTAAGCGTTCCCCAGCTTCGCTTGAGGCTGCCACCCGATTGGTTTGAAGGGATATGGGAGAGATGCGTTTTTGAGTAAAAAACAACCTGAGCAACCTAACAATTCTTCGAGGCGGATTGATCGCGTATTGGCGCTGGTCGCATTGGCGGCGATGATATGGGTGTGGATTTTAGGGGGGTTGCGTTCGGAAGAGAATTTGCTGCCTTTCATTGAAGAGGTACAGCCTGAGGCGATTCGATTCGAGCGCATCGAAGGGGAAACATTTGCCGGGTGGGATCAACAGGTTGAAGGTGAAATTGTCTGTTATGTAACGACCGCGACGGCCGATGGTTATGGCGGCCAACTTAAAGTCGCGGTGGCGATATCTCCCCAAGGCAGGGTTCAGGCCCTTACCATTGTCGATCATAAAGAAACCAAAAGTTATCTTAACCGGGTGCTCAACCAAGAATTTCTGGAAACGCTGGAGGGCAAATCTTATGACGAGCCGTTTGTGTTGGACCAGGACGTGGCGGCGATCAGCGGCGCCACCTATACCAGCCGGGCCCTGACCGAAAGTGTGCGGAAGGCCGTCCGCCGGGTGGCCCTTAATCAACTGGCCCTTAAGTTAACCGCCGAATATATACCCAAAACTAAATTCGGTGTTCCCGAAATGGTTCTTTTAGCGCTGTATGTGATCAGTTTTGTGGGTTTGTACAACCGATTCAAATACAAAAGAGCCGCCCGGTGGGTGTCGATGCTGGCGGGATTGGCGGTCTTGGGATTCTGGTACAACAGCCCTTTAACTTTGGCCTTTGTCAACAAGTTGCTGTTGGGATATTGGCCCGAGTGGCAAAATCATCTTTACTGGTATTTGCTTACGGGGGGGGTGTTGTTGGTGCTGATCGTTGATAATAAAAATCATTACTGCGATTGGTTCTGTCCGTTTGGGGCGGCTCAGGAATGCCTGGGTGTGATCGGCGGCGCCGGGGTGCATTCTTTAGGTGTCTTTCGCGGTTTGGGCCGCTGGATGCCGCGACTGTTGGCCTTTTCGGCGATCCTTTTAGCCCTCTTTTTCCGCAACCCGGGACTCTCCAGTTACGAGGTGTTTGGAACCCTGTTTAGTTTTTTAGGATCGAGTTACCAGTTTGCTTTGTTAGGGCTGGTGATGACGGTCGCTTTGTTTGTCAAAAGGCCCTGGTGCAGTTATCTATGCCCCCTGCGGCCGGTGGTTGATTATATAAAGTTAATGCGCAATTGGTTGATAGAGCTATGGCGAAAACTCACCGCAAAGTCGATTTCATTATAAAGGCAGTCATTATCCTTTTTATCCTGTTGGGCGCCCTCCTGGCATGGGCCGAACTGGGTACCAACGCCTGGACGGTGCTCAAAAACGGATAAGTTGGTTGCTGAACTTTTACCAAAGCCCGCTCAGTTGCTTGGGGCATGGGTGTTATTCCGCTATTCGATCCAGCACCTGCTTTTTGGTGTAGTGGGGCAGAAGGCGATAATTATCGCGTGCCGCGTCGAATCGGCACAACGAGGCAAACTCGCAATACGAACACGGGCTTTCTCTATTATTCAGGCGGTAGGGGCTTACTGTTATTTCTCCTGCCAGGATGCGATCCGCCAGTTTGATTAGATTAGCGCGGCAGTGATCAAGCAGGCGCGACATTTCTTGAGAGGTGACTACCGCTCGATTACGCGGCGTATAAACGGAACCATCTTTATTAACGTAAAAACTGTAATATTTTGATGCGTTTTTAGGCTCGACCGTGCGGTCCAGAAAAGAACACCAGTCGCCGTTGATGATGCCGGCGGCTTTATAAATCGTTTCGGTATCGGCAATATCCGCATAAGCGCCTGGGTCGGTGATTTGCCGCGGCGCAGAAACCGGGTGAGATCGGCCTTGAGGACGAATGGGTAAATATAAAGCCCCGGCAGGTAAAAGTTGATAGTTGGCGTTCAAAGGATAACGCTCTTGCAATATTAAAAGATACGTTATCAGTTGTAGGGCCAAACCGTGATAAAAATGCGCGAAAGGAAAGGTCCGCCCCGTTGATTTATAATCTATTACCATAATCCCGGCAATCTTTTCGGGATGTTCGGTTTTTTGACAGACATCTACGCGGTCGATCTGGCCGTGTATGAGAAAGCGCCGGTTGCCGGGTAATTTGAGCTCCAGAGCCGGTAAAGCTTTGCCGTCTCCAAACTCCAGTTCGGCCTGCTGCTGGCGGAAGTCGCCGACGCGGGCGGCCCCACGCAGCATCCGACAAAAACGTTGCAGGCGGCTGACGGCTTCCTGCAGCAGGTATTTGTTGCGATATGATTGCTCCAATAACTCGATCACCTGATGCTCATGGTGGATAAGATTATGTGCCGCCTGATCCACAATAAGCTCGAGCTCATCATCAGTCAAGTCGTGCCAGTTCCGCTGCTTTTGCCGCATTTTTTCAAAAATTTTACATAATGCCTTATGGTAAAAACTGCCCACGTCCACGGCGGCCAGCTTCAATTCTTCGCGCTGCTTCAGGTTAAGAAGATAACGCCCAAAATGTTGAAACGGACAGGCGGCGAAACTTTCCAGACGGGACACGCTCCCACAAGATTGACGCCTAAATGATTGTTCCACCGTCTCCTGGTCCAGTTGAGCAGTGTTATGGTAGATGACGCCGGCCAGGCAGCGTTGGATGGTTGAGGCCCAATCTGAATGGGTCAGGGCGTAGTGATAGAGCTGTTGATAGACATCCCCGACCAATGAAGAAGATTCGATCTCCGAAAAGGCCATGGCCAACTGGTGGCCCAACTGCACGGGATTAACCATTGCACTTCGGTCGAGATCGAAAGTTTCGCTCAAACGAATTGTGGGAACATTACCCGCCGCGGCATGTATATCTTCAATAAGGGGCGAAGGATTAAGCACCGATCCTCTTTCGTCGGCTAGGGAATAGCTCACCCAGAGGAAATCACTGGGCCGGGTCAAGGCGATATAGGCCAAATAACGTTCCTGTAGCAGCCGTTCCACGCTGGTGGGGGCCAGTTCAAAACCATCGCGGGATAACTGTTGACGCTGGGCGTCGGTAAAAAAAGCGTCCGGTGTTTGCACCTTCGGAAAACGCCCCTCGTTTACTCCGAGAACAAAAGCAGCCTTGATCTTCGGATGACGGGAACGTTCAATAGCGCCGATCAGCACCTGATCGAGTGCCGGCGGCACCAGCGCGAGCGTCATCTGCCCTAAAGCGGCGGTTAAAATCTCCCCATATTGACTTATCGTAACTAACACATCACCCATAGCTTCCGTCAGGTCGTCCAGAAGAGCCGTGACATTAGCGTAGATCTGCTTGTGCGTCTGGGCCAGGTCCAGATTCTTATCCTGCCGGGCCCGGCGATACCATCCGGATAAGGTCGCCGTAATATTTAACTCTTCGAGAAGTTTAACCAGAGCCTCGCTAATCTTATGAATGGTCATTAAGCGGTCGGGTTGAAATCGGCGGGGGTATAATATCTCCCGCATATGCAGCAAGGGGGCAAGCACCTGCCGGCGGTATTGATTAAGCTGTTCGCCGGTTAATTGATAAGGGCCTTCCAGATTGTTATTCGGCAGGTCGCCTGCCAGGCGACTTCGGAAACTCCAGGGCTTCTCATCGTACCAGCGGCTCGATTCGATACCATGTAAAAGAACGTAGTTCTCCAGGGTGTCAATTACTAAACGCGGCAAAGGCGGCATGTCGGTCTTGAGATAGCTGAGCAGGTGTTCGGTTTTAAAGTCGCTGGCAATCACCTGAACCGCCGAACGAAGCAGTTCCATCAAAGGATGATGACGGACCGAACGACGCTGATCGAGAAAATAGGCGATACCGTGATCGGTAAAGGTTTCCTCCAGGAGCTCTTGATAGCCGGTAAAATCACGCAAGATGACGGCAATATCTCTAAAACGATAATCATGCTCCCGGCAAAGACGCAATATGTGAACGGCGGCCGCCTCCACTTCACGACGACGCTCAGCGCTCTCCACCACAACTATGTCTTTTACCGGTATGTCGCCCCAACTTACGGTCAAGGCCTCCGGGCCGGCTGCCGTGCTCGAACCTTGCCTCGGTGACATGTCCGGGCTTTGCTTGGGCATGGTCTTCTCAACATTGCGGACGCGAAATAAGTTACCCTCTAACCGGGCCAACGCCGGGGAACCGCCAAAGCGGCCCGGAGCAATAGGGCTCTCGGCCGGCGGCGGGGGGGTGGTATAGTCGAAAAGAATAATCTTTTCCGGTTCCAATCGGCAACTGTCTGCAAAAAGCCGACGCAGCCGCCGGTAGGTTCCCAGCGTGGGATAAAACAGGTAAGTGTCATCCAGCGCCGTTTCCGGTGCCGTCGCATCGTTAGCCCGACGGAATTGTTCATGCTGCGGGTCAAGGCATAGACTAATATGGGCCTCGTCCACACGCTCAACCATGGCCAGTAAAGCGGTATATTGCTGAGGAGTAAAACCGGAAAAACCATCCACCCAGAGATGAGCGTGGTGCAGAATTTCGGCTCGGCCGCCGCGATGACTTAAAAGGTCTAGCAAATCATCCGGGTCGATAAAGCGGTCTGAAATGTAGTGTTGATAAGCCTGGTAGATCAAGGCCAGGTCGGCTAATTTCTCCACCAAAGGGGCTAAACGAGGATTATTCTGCTCAAGCAGCTTTTGCCGCTGCTGCGTTAATTGTTCGGGTGTTTTTTGATATTGGCGCAGCTCGCTGATCATACCGCCTAGCTGTGCTATAAATCCCGCCCGATCCGCCGATCGGGAAAAAATGCCTAGCTCCTGCCTGTGCTCTTGCAGCAGACGCCTCAGGATCATCTGCTTGGCCAAGGGGCTGAGAATCGGTAGAAAAACAGGCTCGCTCTGCAACAGCACCAGCCGCACCAGGCGGGCGAAACTAACCACCCGCACCCGGTGATATCCGGATAACTGCTCGTCGCCAAGCAGGGCCTGCTCCATCTGAAAGGTGGCCTGCTCCGGCACCAGTAAAAGCAGCGGGTATCCCAAAGCGGCGCGCCGCAGCTCGGCCCGAACCATCTCCAGGCAATAACGCGTCTTACCGCTGCCGCTGCGACCCAGTATAAATTTCACATCCATGGAAATTATTTTACATCCATAGAGACGTAAAATCTTGCGTCTCTACGTGCATATAACTGTTTTTACGTTCCTATTTCTCCTTGCCAGCGACTTATCAGATCGGGCAGCTCCGCAATTTCCTTGATAACGCAAACATGGCCTTTAGCATCCTTTGATTCATTGGTGTATGCTTTTTTTAAGACGGCTCTGATGCCTATGCGGCGGGCCCCTTTGATGTCTTCCCGGATGCGGTCCCCCACCATCACCGCCTCCGAGGCACAAACCCCGAGCCTTTGTAAGGTGATCTGGAAGATACGCGGGTGAGGCTTGCGGTACACGATCTCGGATGAATATTGACGAACCGGGAAAAACCGCAGCAGATCAAATTGCTTAAGATGTCGATCCAGCACCGAGGGCGGGGAAAAGGTGTTCGATACAATGGCTAATTTCAGCGACATATCCTGCAGACACTGGAGATGATGATGGAGTTGGGGGTCGATAGTGGCCAAATCGCCCGCTGGCTTGTACCACAGCCAGCACAACTCATCCAACTGAGCGGGGCTGATCGGCAGGCCCATGCGCCGGAGCTGCTGAGCCAGGAGAATCTGGGCGTTAAATTCCCGGCTCGTCAGGTTCGACCAGATATAACGCAGCCTGATGGCAAAGACATGCTGGTGATAATAACGGCCAAAACGAGGAAGTTTCCCCCCGAAGGACGTATTCCGACGCAGATAATCATATGTCAGACGTGCAGCCTGCCGCAGCAGGGTGTCAATATCTGCCCGGCCGTAGTTCAACAGGGTCTCGCCCAGATCGAATAGCACCGCCTTGATCGACATAGTGACGTTGACAGTAACAAAAATTGCACACTCTTGCAACCTTGAAAGGTTCAATCGGCATCAAGAATCTCATCGGCTTTTGGCACAGGCGGTAAGGGGCGCACCTTGATGGTTGCTTGTAAAACTTAATCAACCGCCAGCTGATCCACAAGCCGGCACATCTGAGCGGTAACTTTCTCAATTTCGGTATTACCATCGAGCTGATGCAGAATATTCTTCTGCTTATAATACGCTATTAAAGGGGCGGTTTGTTGGTGATAAGTCTTAATCCGCTGGCGGACGACCCCGCGCGTATCATCACTGCGCTGCACCAGAGCGGCGCCGTCGGAGTCGCAAAGGCCTTCTTTTTGAGGGCGGTTGAAGGTTATGTGGTAAGCGGCCCCGCAGGCCGGACAACTGCGGCGGCCGGTTATCCTCTGCTCCAGCTCCTTATCGTCAACCTGAAGATTCAAAACCGCGTCAATTTTCTTGCCCACCTGGCGGAGGGCCTTGTCAAGCTCACGGGCCTGACCGAGGGTGCGGGGAAAGCCGTCCAATACGAGGCCGGCCTTGCCGTTAACGTTTTCCATCTCCTTTATCATCATGGACACGATGAGTTCGTCGGGCACCAGTCGGCCGCTATCCATAAAAGATTGGGCTCTACGGCCCAGATCGGTGTCGTTTTCACGTTCGCGACGGAGACAATCGCCGCTGGATAGATGCCGCAGCCGATAACGATCGACCAGCACCTTACATTGAGTGCCTTTGCCGGCCCCGGGCGGTCCGAGAAAAATGATTATCATGCTTGAGCTCCTTTATTGTCGGCCGGCGATCAAATCCTCGACCACCTTGGGATCGGCCAGGGTGGAGGTGTCGCCGAGCTTATCAATCTCGCCCTCGCTGATCTTGCGG